>DAHVFI010000073.1 GCA_027317045.1 Gammaproteobacteria bacterium | reverse complement strand
GCTCCGCCGCTCTCGCGAGTTTTCCGCGGCGTCCTTTGCTTTGCGAGGCGGACGAGGACAAGCGCATCACGAATTTAGGTGCATTCCAGCAGATATTGCACCAGCAATGGTACCGGCCGTCCGGTGGCGCCTTTTTCCGCGCCGTTCTTCCAGGCGGTGCCGGCGATATCCAGATGCGCCCAACGCATGTCTTTGGTGAAACGCGACAAATAGCAGGCGGCAGTAATGGCGCCGCCCTCGCGTCCCGCCACGTTGGCAAAATCCGCGAAATTGCTCTTCAAGCCGTCCTGATAATCATCGTATAAAGGCAACTGCCAGGCGCGGTCGGCGGATTTCTCGCCGGCGTTCCATAATTCCTTCACCAGGCTGTCGTCATTGCCGAACAGACCGGACACTACATTGCCCAAGGCGATCACACAGGCACCGGTAAGCGTGGCCATGTCCACGATGGCGGCGGGTTTGAAGCGCTGCGCATAGGTGAGTGCATCGCACAGAATCAGCCGTCCTTCCGCGTCGGTGTTCAGGATTTCCACCGTCTGACCGGACATGGTTTTGACGATGTCCGCTGGCTTGACGGCATTACCGTCCGGCAGATTTTCCGAACTAGGGACCACGCCCACCAGATTGATTTTGAGACCCAACTGCATGACCGCCTTGAGGGCGCCGAACACGCAGGCGGCGCCGCACATGTCGAACTTCATTTCGTCCATGGCGGCGGACGGCTTGATCGAGATTCCGCCGGAATCGAAGGTGATGCCCTTGCCGACGAGCACTTGGGGTTTTGCGTTCTTGGCGCCGCCGCGGTATTCCATGATGATGAGTTTCGCAGGCTGGCGGCTGCCGCGCGATACCGCCAGTAATGCGCCCATGCCGAGTTTTTCCATCTGCGCTTCTTCCAGCACCGTGACTTTCAATTTGCCGCCCTTGCCGAATTTGCGCGCTTCATTGGCCAGGTAACTGGGCGTGCAGATATTCGGCGGCAGGTTGCCCAGGTCTTTTGCCAGCGACACACCGGCGGCGATGGCGATGCCGTCGCGTAATCCGCGTTCCGCGGCACGCAATTCTTCGCGACTGGCCACCAGCAGAGCCAGCTTTAGCAGCGTCGGTTTATGGTTGTCCTTCTTGCCCTTGCACCGGTCAAAACGGTAATTGGCCTCCTCGGCAACCTCCACCGCATGCCGGGCGCGTTGATAGGCATCGGTGTCGCGCACCGCAAGCAACGACAGTGTGCTGGTTGCTTGCTTGACGCCGTTATCGTTGAGTGCGCGCACCGTTTGGTGCATGGCTTTACGGTAGGTTGGCAGCTTGAAATCCTTTTCCATGCCGAGTCCCACCAACAGCAGGCGTTCGGCGGCTATTCCCGGCACCTGGAACAAAAGCAGGGTCTGGCCGCTGCGGCCTTCGAGAGCGCCGCCCTTGATGAGTTTGCTGAGATAGCCGTGGCTGGCTTTATCGATGGTTTGGGCCGCCGCCGTCAGTTTGCCGCCGGCAAACACCCCGGCGACCAGGCAAGCGGACTGCAACTGATCGGGCTTGGCGTTTTCTACTGAAAATTGCATGCGTGTCTTCCTTTGCGGCAGCCAGGGTCATGGCTGGTTGGCGTAGGCTTAAAAGCCATGTCGGAAACTGTTACCCTTGGCATACGTTCGTTGAAGCTTTAGTCTGCGTTGGTGATGTCTCTGAGGTGGTTTCTGCGCCGGTGCTTATTCCCGATCACGCGACCGGGAATAACGCGGGCGTTAGTTTAACGCATCATGTGCAACGCCGGCATCACCGAGGGCAACATTGACACGCATTATTGACCGCTATCTTGTCCGCGAGACCGTGCTTACTTGGGCAGCGGTGACCGTCATCCTCATGCTGATCCTGCTCAGCAACCGCTTCGCGCTGCTGCTGGGGGATGCGGCCGCCGGCCAACTGCCGCAGGACACGGTATTCGAGCTGCTGGGGCTCGCTTCGGTCAGCTATTTCATCGTGGTCATACCGGTCGCGTTGTTTCTGGGAGTGATGCTGGCTCTGGGGCGTCTGTACCGCGACAACGAGATGACCACGCTCCTGGCTTGCGGTGTGAGCCCGGGACAGGTTTACCGGCCGCTGATGGTCATTGCCCTGATTCTTGCCGTCATTCTTGCCGGCCTGTCGTTGGAAGTGGCGCCCTGGGCGGCGCGGCTCTCCACCATTATCAAAACTTACGGCCGGCATAATGCTCAGCTGGGCAGCTTCGAATCCGGGCGCTTCAAGGTGGATCAAAACGGCCGCGGCGTGCTGTATGCGGCGGCCGTGAGCCGCGACGGGCATGAATTGCAGAATGTGTTCATGGAAGGGCCAAACGGTGAGCGTCAGGACGTGATCTCCGCCAGTAGTGGTACCCGTCAGGTAAGCGGCGATAGTGGCGCCGGCATGCTGGTGCTGCATGACGGTTATCGTTACGACGGCACGCCGGGCCAGGCGGATTTCCGTATCGTGCAGTTCGCCGAGCATGGCATCCGCATTTCGCCTGCCGAGCCCAGCCTGGGCCCGGAAGGCTACGCCGCAATGCCCACACGCCGGCTGTTGAACGACTCCGATATAGCCGCGGTTTCGGAATTCCAGTGGCGTTTGTCGGTACCGCTGTCTGCGCTGTTGCTCACCCTGCTGGCGGTGCCGTTGGCGCGCACTTCACCGCGCCAGGGCCGCTATGGCAAATTGTTCGCTGCCATTCTCGCCTATCTGATCTATTCAAACCTGGTGGGTATCGCACGAGTATGGTTGGAAAGGAATATTCTGCCCAGGAGCATCGGTATCTGGTGGGTGCCGGTGCTACTGTTGCTGGCGACACTCGTGCTGCTTTATCAGCAGTATGGCTGGCGCGGCCTGTTTTTCCCGCAACGGGGAGTTGTTCATGCGGGTGATTGACCGTCACATCGCCGTACAGGTAATCGTTAGCACCTTGCTGGTGCTGCTGGTACTGACCACTCTCGCCAGTCTTATCACTTTCGTGGGCGAGTTCAATAGCGTGGGGCGGGGGCACTACTCGCTGATGGATGCGGGGCTTTACACGCTGCTTTACATTCCCTCGCAGGCCTACAATATGTTTGTAGTGGCGGTGTTGCTGGGCGCCATGCTGGGTCTCGGCGATCTCGCCACCCATAACGAGCTTATGGTAATGCGTACCGCCGGCCTGTCGGTGGCGCGATTGGGACTTTCCGCCATGGCCGGGGGTATCGTGTTGTTGGTGTTGTGCGTAGTGCTGGGGGAATTCATTGCACCGCCGGCGCAGCGTTATGCCGAAAACCGGCGTTCGCAGTTGTTGTACAACCAGACCAATGTGCTGGGGGCCGGCGGCATCTGGGCCAAGGATGGCGAGAGGTTCATGAATATCAGGCAGATGACTGCGCGCAATAGCGCTCAAGGCATCTCTATTTACCATGTTGATGATAAGCACCATTTGCTGAGCATAGCCCAGGCTGATTCGGCGATATTTCATCACGGCACTTGGTTGCTCAAAGATTTGCATGAGACAAAGCTGACACCGGCAGGGGCCACCACGCAGAATCTCCCAAGCCTCGAATGGCACACCTTTCTCGGCCCGGGATTGTTGAGCCTGTTTGTGGTGGACAGCGACAGCCTTTCAGCCCACGGTCTCTACCAATATATCGAATACCTGCGCACCAACGGCATCAATGCCAACCGCTATATCGCCGCGTTCTGGGGCCGAATCGCGCAACCTTTGTCGCTGATGGTGATGCTGCTTTTGGCGTTGCCATTCGTATTCGGACCGTTGCGTTCCGCGACCGCCGGTCAACGGCTCGTGACCGGCATGCTCATCGGCATCGGCTTCTTCGTGTTCAACAGCATGTTTACCCAGAGCGGCGTGGTATTCGGCCTGGATCCGGTACTCACGGCGTGGCTGCCAACGGCGCTGCTGGCCGTTGTCAGCGGCATTGCAGTCAGCCGCATCCGCTGATCGCCAAGAAGTTTGGAATCAGGAACTCGGCAAAAAAATTGCTCGGGCTTACGCCCACAATTTCGAATGCCTAAGCATTGATTGCAAATAAGCAAGACAAGCGGGGGCAGAGCCTACGTCTCTACCCCCGCCGAACAGTCGTCAATTACATACCAGGATCGGTGCCTTTGAGTGCCTCGGTGATATCCGCAGCGTACTGCCGGGTGGCCTTGAGGGTGTCGGCATGCAAAGCCTGCTCCGCGAGAGCTAGCGCACGCATCAACTTGGCATGTTCCTGTGATGTTTTTTTGACATCGTTCAATGCGCCATTTCCCATATCTTTACATGGATTACCCGCGTTAGCATCGAATTGCTTGCCTTTCACACCCACCAGACAATTGATTACATGATGGAAATGCATAACAGCCGTCGCAGTATCAGCAGCGGCCGCGGCCATTTGCGCGTGTGTTGTATCGGTGGCGATTTCCTGATTGGCCTTGCCGGCGGCAAAACTAATCAGGGGTGTCGCCAATAGCATGAGGGCCGCGAGAGCAAAGGGCAAAATACGTTTATTCATAAATACTTCCTCCGATTGGGACATTTGATCACAGTTGTACACGCCCGCGCACCGGAATTGAGCCGCGCCAGGCGCAGTGCAACATTAAGTATTGCCCATGAATCATACGCGTGAGGCGGATTAGTCTCCATCCCGCGGCCAGGCGCTGCTGGACGCGTAAGCGCGCGTGATTATGTCTGTTTGATTTTGCGGGTTTCGCGCAAGACCACCATACGTGTACCCGAGAGGCGGTCATTCCATGCAAGATGATGCGGATCGAAGGCTGGCCAGACGAAAGCCGCGATCACTAGCATGAATATCCCGATGGCAGTCATGGTATAAAGATTTCTGTGCGGCTGTCCGCCGGCGTTGATGAGAAATTCACAACCCAGCAGCAGCAGCAGCCAGGGAATCAGCAAGGTGAGATAGCGGATCAATGCCCGGTACCAGCCCAGGTGCGTGCCATCCATGCGCACCAACTGCAGGCTCCAGGTGCGCATGCCGAGGGTCTGGCCGCCGTGGGTCCAGAAGCCTGCGAAGAAGGCGTAACCCAGGGCCAGCAGTCCCACCTGGTACATCAGCTTCACGCCGGTGTGATGGGCATAAAAAGCTTCTAATGTGTAGCCAGGTGCAAACGGCATGACGAGCAGGGTCGCCATCATGCAGAGGGCAAGCATGATGAGCAGATCATAGAAACCCGATGCCAGCCGCCGGAACACTCCCGGCGATGCCGGAGCCGGGGAATCCGAAATCGGTTCAGGGGTATGCGGCGTGCTCATGACAGAGGGCATTCCCGCAAACTGGCGCTCCCTACCGGATTCGAACCGGTGTTTAAGCCTTGAGAGGGCTCCGTCCTAGGCCTCTAGACGAAGGGAGCTTGGGTACAAAGGGAGTGGTATTATACGGACGCACCGGATTAGCTCAAGCTCGCCCTCAAGAAGCGCCCCTGCAAACAATCACACGTGAATCTCCAGGAAACCTCCACCCTGTCTCCCAATATCGTTCCCCGCGCCGACCACAACATCTCGCGGACCCAGATTTCCGAAAACGCACTTAAAGTGCTGTATCGCCTGAAAACTGCGGGCTATGAGTCGTATTTGGTTGGTGGTGGTGTGCGCGACTTGCTGCTGGGCCGTGAACCCAAGGATTTTGATATTGCCACTGACGCGCGTCCGGAGCAGGTGCACGCGCTGTTCCGCAATTGCCGCATCATCGGCCGGCGCTTCCGGCTCGCGCATGTGCAGTTTGGCGGCGAGATCATCGAGGTGGCCACTTTCCGGGCCAATCAGGACGCGGCCCGCGAGGTGGGCGGTGCTCACAATGATAGCGGCCGCATCCTGCGCGACAACACCTATGGCACGCTGGAACAGGACGCCTTCCGGCGCGACTTCACCGTCAACGCGTTGTATTACGACATCCGTGATTTTTCCCTCAGGGATTACGTCAACGGCATTGCGGATTTACGCGCCGGTACTTTGCGGCTCATCGGCGAGCCGCAAATCCGCTATCGTGAAGATCCGGTACGCATGCTGCGGGCAGTGCGGTTCGCCGCCAAACTCGGGTTCCGCATCCACCCGGATACGGCAGCGCCGATTTCTGCGCTTTCAACGCTGCTGGATGGCATCCCGCCGGCGCGCTTGTTCGAGGAAATTCTTAAATTATTTCTGTACGGGTTTGGTCTGCAATCCTTCGAGAGTTTGCGGCACTTTGGGCTGTTTGCCCGCTTGTTTTCGCGCACGGATGCGATTTTGGATACCGAAGAACAGGGCTTCCCTCACACCTTCATTGCTGAGGCGCTCGCCAGCACTGATGCGCGGGTGAATGCGGATAAGTCCGTCACGCCTGCGTTCCTGTTCGCAGCGTTGTTGTGGGAGCCGGTACGCCAGCAGGCGCTGGTTCTGGAAGCGCAGGGCATGCATCCGGGTGAAGCCTTGCGGCGTGCCGCCGATGAAATTCTCCCTGAACAGATCAGCCATGTGGCACTACCGCGACGCTTCGCAACGCCCATGATCGAGATTTACCAGCTGCAGCCGCGTTTTGCACAACGCGACGGCAAACGTCCGTTGCGGCTGCTGGCGCATCCGCGTTTCCGCGCCGCCTATGATTTTCTGATGTTGCGTGCCGCAGCCGGCGAAGTGGATACGGAGCTGGCCCGCTGGTGGACGGAATTCCAGAACGTCGATGCTGCCGGTCAAAGCAGTCTGCTAAACGCAGCACCGGCTGGAGAGCGAGGCCGTTCGCGACGCCGACGGCGGCGCCGTGAGACTTCTCCGTCAGCGTAATGCCGTGAGCGCCGGAGTTTCCGTGTATATCGGTCTCGGCAGCAATCTGGACGGACCTTCCGGGCAAATACAGCGCGCCCTCATGGAACTGGTTGTCCTGCCCCGGACCCGTTTGCTGGCGCACTCACATCTTTATAAGAGCCGACCGCTCGGGCCACAGAATCAACCGGATTACATCAACGCGGTAGCGATGCTGGCAACCGGACTTGCACCACTGGAATTGCTGCACTCTTTATGGAAATTGGAGGAGGGGCATGGGCGCTGGCGCATGAGAGAACGGCGCTGGGGTGCACGCAGTCTGGACCTGGATATCCTTGTTTACGGCGATATCCGTCTGCAGTTACCGGAATTGACGCTGCCGCATCCGGGTGTGCATTTGCGCAGTTTCGTCCTGTATCCTCTCGCAGAATTGGCGCCGGCACTGGTGATTCCCGGTCACGGTCCGGTACAGACGTTGCGCGACCGTTGTCATACACCACCCATCGAGCGCTACGAGGAAGCTGTGAATGAGTGAACCCCAACCCCGCTACCTGGTGGTGGAAGGTCCCATCGGCGTTGGCAAGACCAGTCTTGCCCAGCGCCTGGCTCAAACCTTCGGCGGCGAGCCGTTACTGGAACGCGCTGAGGATAACCCGTTTCTGGAACGCTTTTACCGCGACCCCAGGAACGCCGCGCTGCCGACGCAGTTGTCATTCCTGTTCCAGCGCGCACGCCAATTGCAGCAGCTGCGTCAAGGCGACATTTTCACACCCCTGCGGGTGGCGGATTTCATGCTCGAGAAGGACCGGTTATTCGCGCAACTCAATCTCGATGATGATGAATTAGGGCTCTATGAACAGGTCTATCTGCATCTGACACTGGATTCACCGCTGCCGGATATGGTGGTGTATTTGCAGGCACCGGTGGAAGTTCTCATGCGGCGCGTCGTCCACCGGGGCGTTGGTTATGAACAATTCATCCAGCGGGATTATCTTGAGCGCGTCGCCGGTGCGTACGCGCATTTCTTTCATTATTACAACCGCTCGCCCCTGTTGATCGTGAATGCCGCTGACATAAATCCTGTGGACAGCGAAGAGGACTATGGGCTGCTGGTAAAGGAAATCAGCCGCGTCAAGAGCGGCCGCCACTACTTCAATCCCGGCAAGGGCTAACAACTAATTGAACGACAGCCCGCGGGAAGGGCACATGCAGGTGCTCATGCTTTTCAATCGGGCTAACTGATTGAAAAATGGGGAAAACCGGAAATCACATTTTCGGTTTGGGGGGTGGCAAAGGCCAAGCCGGTCTGTTCCAAGAATCCGCTGGAGCTTGATGTTTAAGCGGCTGCCCGCCATGCTGATGCCAGGTGAGACGGAGTTTGCATGTACACCCAACCTGAAAACCGCAGCCAGGCCGAAAAGTTCACATTGGCGACGCTGGTGAAAATGAAGTCGGCGGGCGAAAAAATCGCTTGCCTAACCGCCTATGACGCGAGTTTCGGGGCGTTGCTGGACAATGCCGGCGTGGACCTGGTGCTGGTCGGCGACTCCCTGGGCAATGTCATCCAGGGTCATGCCACCACCGTGCCCGTGACCATGGATGATATGGTGTATCACAGCCGGCTGGTGGAACGCGGCCTCAAGCGTGCATTCTTCATGGTGGATATGCCGTTCATGAGCTATCCGACGCCGGAGATCGCGCTTAACAATGCGGCGCGCCTCATGCAGGAGGGTGGGGCGCAGATGGTGAAGCTGGAGGGCAGCGGTCACCAGGCGGAAATCGTGCGTTACCTCAACAAAAACGGGGTGCCGGTATGCGCGCATCTGGGCCTGCGTCCCCAGAATGTACACAAGTTAGGCGGCTTCAAGGTGCAGGGGCGCGGTAAAACGGCGGCACGCAAGATGTTGAAAGATGCGCTGCTGCTGGAAAAGGCCGGGGCTGACATCATCCTGCTGGAGCTGGTCCCGCGGAAGCTGGCCGCCGAAATCACCGCCAAGGTGAAGGTGCCGGTCATCGGTATCGGTGCGGGGGGCGAGGTGGACGGCCAGATCCTGGTGCTGTACGACATGCTGGATATCACTCCGGGGCGACGCCCCAGGTTCGCGCGTAATTTCATGGAAGGTGCCGGTGGTCCACGCACCGCTGTGGAGGCGTATGTGAAGGCGGTGCGGGATGGCAGTTACCCCGCGCTTGAGCACAGTTTCGACTGATTCGGGTGATCCTGCATTCCGCCAAGCACAAGCCATGTTGACGTTACACGGCATTATTGAACTTCGCGACTACGTCAAACACTGGCGCATCACCGGCCAGAGAATCGCGTTTGTGCCCACCATGGGGAATCTGCATGCCGGGCATCTGCACCTGGTGGAACGCGCCCACGAATTTGCCGAGCGTGTGGCAGTAAGCATTTTTGTTAATCCTTTGCAGTTCGGTCCCAACGAGGATTTCAAGAATTACCCGCGCACCTTGGAGGCCGATAAAATCCAACTGGCTGCAGCTGGGGTAGATCTGCTGTTCGCGCCATCGTTGGATGAGATGTACGCCTGTGACTGGGAGAAGATTACACGCGTCGAGGTTCCGGGACTCGCCTCAATCCTGGACGGTAAGTTCCGGCCCGGACATTTTGCCGGTATGGCCACGATAGTCGTCAAACTATTTAATATGGTGCAACCGGATGTGGCATTGTTCGGTGAAAAGGATTACCAACAGTTGGTGGTGATTCGCCGCTTGGTGGCGGATTTGTGCATACCAGTGAAAATCGTCGGCGTTCCGACGGTGCGTGGGGCCGACGGCCTGGCCATGAGCTCACGCAATCAATACCTGACCGCCTCGGAACGTGAACTGGCGCCGCTGCTGTTTCGTACGCTCGGTAAATTGGTGCAGGCGCTGAACGATGGCAGACGTGATTTCCAGCGGCTCGAATCCGAAGCCGTGCGCAAGCTTTCCGCGGTCGGTATGCGTCCAGACTATGTGGCTATTCGTGCAGCCGGTACTTTGGCAACGCCGGACGAGGTAACGGGAAATTTCGTGGTGCTGGCCGCTGCCTGGCTGGGTAAAACTCGCCTCATCGATAATATCGAAGTGCATACTACGGTCGCATCGGAACACGTCGGCACTTGAGTACCCGAACAGGAGCAAGGTAAAATATCACACCATCACGCAGACTCTCCTGATCCGCATGCAACTCACCCTGCTTAAAGCCAAACTGCACCGCGCCCGCGTAACCCATGCGGAAGTCGATTATGAAGGTTCCTGTGCCGTTGACGGTAATCTGCTGGATGCCGCCGGCATCCTCGACTACGAGCAGCTCCACATTTATAACGTCAGTAACGGTGAGCGCTTTACCACCTACGCCATTCGTGCAGAAGCCGGTAGCGGTATCATTTCAGTGAATGGCGCCGCCGCGCATCGCGCCGTACCCGGCGATCGCATCATTGTCTGTGTTTATGCACAATTGAGCGCCGCCGAAGCCATCAACTATAGGCCGCGGCTCGTTTATCTCGACGAGCTCAACCAGATCACGCGCACTGCCAACGCCATCCCCATCCAGGCCGCTTGAGCCCGCAACTCTTGCGGGAGGGTGGGGTGCACGTCGTGGTTGACTGCAAAGCCCAAAGGGTTAAGCTGAATTCATCCCTCGCAGTCTAATTATCCATGAGTGCCTCCATCACCCAATCTCCGTCTTCTGGCGCCAGCGCGGATCAATTCCGGCGCAGCGGCTATACGCTGTTGCCGCAGGTCGTCAGCCCCGAAAGCGCCCGGTTGGTAGCCACTTATGCACTGCTGCAGCAGAAATGGCCGGGTTACTACCAGTCTGAGGAAATGTTCCGGGTGGCGCTTGGCCGTTACGCCGATGCACTCAGCGAAGCGCTGTTACTGGAATTGAAACCCGTGGTAGAGCAGGCCACGGGCCTTGAATTGCTGCCCTGTTATTCCTACCTGCGCATCTACGGCAACGGCGCGATATTGCCAAAGCATCTGGACCGGCCCTCCTGCGAGATTAGCACCTCGTTGACACTGGGATTCAGGGCGCCGGCTGCGTGGCCTCTGTGCGTGCATGCGGACGGTGTGGACAAGCCACTGTCGCTGATGCCCGGCGATATGCTCATTTATCGCGGTGCGGATGTGCCCCACTGGCGCGAAACGTTTAGCGGCGAATACTGGGTGCAGACTTTTCTGCATTACGTGGACGCCCATGGACAGTTCACCGATTTCAAATTCGATGGGCGCGAGCGCATCGGCCCCTTCGATAAACTCAGCATGCAACGGAAATTCCAGCGGCCCGCAAGTCTGGGACAGTATGACAAGCCAGCGACTGTGGGTCCGGATGCGCCTTGCCCCTGTGGCAGCGGTCTGCGATTCCGGGATTGTCACGGACGTAAGGTTTGAATTCAGGTGTTGAGGAATTTCATGGCTGAGAAAAAGTCGTATACGTTTTAACAAATTCTGCAATGCGGGGGCTTGCGAAGATCGGGAAAACCACCCCAGCCGATGTGAAGATTCGCATGGATTCAGTTGTACACCACCGGGGTTCCCGTGCCATTTGAATGTGTTTATGCTGTAGAACTTGACGATTGCGCCCGTGTGGAATCCGCATTACATGTCGCTGTGCAGCACCACTGAATTCATGGCGATCAGTTCCTAACCGTCAGCTACCGCCAGCGGCACCAGTGATCTGATAGCGCACGATTTTCAGGACAGGTTTGCCATGAAAATTTTCAATGGGAAGATAAGCCAGTCCTGTCACCGGGTCGACCGCAATGGAATGGGCATCATCACCGACATATCCCTGCCCGAGCTTGCGCAATCCATCCTTGGTGATATGAAACACTGAGATAATCCCACTCTCGCTGGCAACATACAATCGCTTTCTCTGAAGGTCTAGGGCCAAGACATCGGGATCACGTCCGACACGATGGACTGCGGTCACCTGCATGGTGTGAAGGCTCATGACTAGGAGCCGCGCATTGTGATCGCAAGCGATAAAAGCCAGCCGTGCCGGAACGTCGAGCAGCAGACCGTGATTGTGGTGACAGGCCGCCGGCAGTGGATACCGGGCCACGATCTGCTCGGTCACTGGGTCAATGGCCAGCAGTTCGTCAAGGGTTTGCACATTCACGTAAACGCGTCGCGTAACTGGATCATAGACAGTCATGCCCGCTTCACCGCCCAATGAGATAGTGGCGATGCGACGGTTTGTGATGATATCAATAACCGTTTCGGTCCGACCCGACTCGTCCGACACGAACAGCCGCTTCACCGCCGGCACATAGGCGCTGCCATCCGGAAACGTACCCGCCGGAGTTCTGGCCAGCGTCTTCAGTGTGGCGCTGTTCAGTACGACAATGGAGCCGCCGAAAAAGGCCTGATCCCACCAGTGACCGGTCACGCTGACGAACACCCGATGTAGGCCGGGCACCGCCGTGACGCCGGTGGCTTCAGGAAAGCCCCGCAAATCCGCCACCACGGACCGGGTGGTGGTGTTGAACACCACCACCCGGCCAGCCCCCATGTGGGAGATGAAAAGCAGATGCTCCGCCCCATCCAGGCTCTGGTAGTCAAACCGGTTTGTGCCACCGGGTAGCGGGACGTCTGCCACAGTGACCAGGGGCAGCTGTGCTGGCACTGCGACGCCGACAGGTGCCAAGGTCACTGACAACACTACGCCTATCAGACCGGCAATGTGTGTAGTGGTATTTATGATTCGCATAACCCACCCACCAGCTGGCTGGATCAATTGGTTCGCGCCGCCAACACAACCAGCTCACCCGACATCCAGGGTTTGTGATTATCACAGTGGAAAGGAAAGACCCCGGCTTTGTCAGCCTTGAAGCTCACATTCACGGTCTGCAGAGGTGGAATCGAACGATCAATGTTATAAGCCGGCAGCGTGAAGGTATGCAAATCATCGGGTCCGCCTTCCAGATTGCGGAAGGTCAGGGTGACTTCTTCTCCCTGGGTAACGACGATGGTACTGGGCTCAAATCCGTAGGATTCCCCGAATTTTTTGTAGGCCTTGGCGGGACCGCTCTCTCTCGAGACCCAGCGAACCGTATATATATGGACATGGGCCTGTGGCTTTGGCATCGCGGTCCTGGGTCCTGCCGCCTGGGCAGACATCGCGGTTAGACCTAACAAGACTGTTGCGGCCAGTGTCATCGCGGCGGCAACATACCCATATTTGCGTGTTGGGTGCTTTTGCCGTTCAGTAAATACCAATAATCTGTCAGATTGACGCGACATAGTCATACCTCCTACGGAGTGCGTGCTTGTTTTACGGGATGATTGACAGTTTCCAAAGTGGAATCCGGTCAGGTTTTTGAAGTGGCATGTCCTCCTTCTGAATAGGCGGCATACAGGTAATCCAAGGTCTGGCTGATTTCCGTCAGCAGCTCATCATCATCCACGGCTTGAGTGCGCGCCCCGGCCATGACGGCCGCGAAGCCCGCGGCCTCGGGGACGGGGACGCCCCCCACATCCAGGTAATGCACCATGGCACCGAGCCGCGTGATGCCCGGATCGTTTTCCAGCCCGAAGCTGAACGCCAGGACCTCGAAGGTGACACGCGTACCCACGTGGCTGAATTCGGCCCCATCGAAATCGAACCCGATGACATTTTTTGGACATCGGCTGGCGTCTTTGAGCCAGAGGAAACGGCTCTGCAGATCAATAAAACGGCGGATCAGCCAGGCGGAAGCGACGCGATCAATCCAGAGATGCGCCCTCGTCGCCCAAGTCTTGCCCTGATAATCCGTTGGCGCGTGCCGGCGCAGCGCTCCCGCTGCGGCATGCGGTTCGTCCGGTGAGAAACGCGCATTGAGAGCGGCCTCGGCGTCCGCCAAGGCCTGCTCGACTTGGGTCCGGGAAGGACCCGGGAAAAAATCTGTCCCCATCGCCGCAGCAAACTCGCGGCGCAGCACGGCGATGGCGCGGCGCGCCTCAACTTCCGATGCCGAGACCAATTCGCGCTTGAAGGCGTCCAGCCGATGGAGAAGGTCGGCGTATTCCGCGGTGCGGTCAAAAAGACGCGTCAGATCTTCGCCAGGTTCTTCCCCCTCGATGGGATGATATTCAGCGATGTGAGCGGCCCCTCCTGCAGCCTTGATCTCCTGTGCCTGCTCTCGGAAAACGGTCTCGTTCTGCAGAGTCCGGGGCAGAAGGTATACCCCATCGCGCAACGCTGCAGCGCCGGAAGTCTTGAGTGCGCGCCAGACCCGTACGCGGGCCGCCGTATTTTGGCCGGGCAGGCTGGTAATCAGGGTCAGCCAAGCGCTTGCATCATTCATGTAACTGATGATACATATATGTAATGATTGATTCAATTCCTTGGAATCTCTGGGCAAACACGCATGCCTATCCGCACTGAATCCCAGCCTCGACGCGGACTCCAGGGCCGGGTAACCCTGTGGCAAATGTCTCGCTATTTCCTGCGGTTGGGGGCGTTAGGATTTGGTGGTCCCGTGGTCTTGGCCCAGCACATGCGGGGGGATCTGGTGGAGGAGCGCGGCTGGCTCACGGAGACCGAATATGAAGACGGTCTGGCGCTCGCGACCGCCTGTCCCGGACCCCTGGCTTACCAGCTCGGGGTTTACTGCGGCTACGTCCGCTTTAGGATCCGCGGGGCGCTGGCGGTTGCCGCAGGGTTTGCTCTCGCGCCTTTCCTCATCGTGACGGCTGCCGCCGCTCTCTATATGCGTTTCGCCGGTGCCTGGGAGGTCAAGGCGATCTTTTACGGGGTGGCGCCCGTCATTGTCGCGCTCATCTTGAAGGCCTGCTGGCAACTGGGCCGCAAAACCCTCAAGACCCGGCGGCTCGCCTGGCTGTTCGCCGTGGCCGCGGCGGTCATCACTCTCGCCTTCAAACAGGAGCTCATCAGTCTGTTCCTGATTGCGGGCCTACTGGGCTGTCTGGTATTCGCCGGTCCCCGCCCTCCGCCCCAAGGGACAGCGTCCACAGCTGCGTCATCAGCCCATGTGGGTTGGCTGGCCCTGCCGGGTGTCTGGCTGAGCGGTACCACCGGCAAATTATTCGTGTTTTTCTTCAAGACCGGATTTCTGGTGTTCGGCAGCGGCCTGGTCATCGCCCCATTTCTCAAGGTCTATGTCGTGGATCAGTACCATTGGCTGACAGACCGTCAATTCATTGATGCGGTGGCCATCGGCATGATCACCCCCGGTCCCGTGGTAATCACCGCGACGTTTGTCGGCTATGTGCTCAACGGTTTCCAAGGCGGCTTGGCCGCGACGGTGGGGATGTTCGCCCCCTCGGTGCTGTTGACGATTGTGGCCGCACCGCTGCTGAAGCGCTACCGCGCCAACCGCTATCTGCAGGGATTTCTGCAGGGGATTATTTCCGCCGTGGTGGGCGCCCTGTTCGGTACCGGCATCTTGATCGCCATCGCCGCCATCGGAGATGTACTGACAGGTGTTATTGCCATGACCAGCATGGCGGTAATTCTCAAATGGCCCAAGCTGCCTGAAGTCAGCATCGTATCCGTGGGAGCCCTACTGGGATTGGCCGGATATTACTGGCTGCACCCGGTATGAGTCTGAACGATTGGAATGGTCGCGGATGAAGACCTGTAAAGGGCAAGGCGATGCACAATAAAACGCAAAAACGTGATTTTCACGACATCGCGGGCGGGTGGCTGCACACGCTGCGCGGCTGGATTGACGCGCGCTTCCCCATGAGCAAGCTCTGGAACGAGCAGGTGGCCCGGTACTATGCTCCCAAGAACTTCAACTTCTGGTATTTCTTCGGCTCCCTCGCGTTGCTGCTCCTGGTCAATCAGGTGGTCACGGGCATTTTTCTTACCATGAACTACCAACCCTCAGCCACGGAGGCATTTGCTTCGGTGCAGTACATCATGCGCGATGTGAAATGGGGTTGGTTGATCCGCTATATGCATGTGGTTGGTGCCTCCCTGTTCTTCGTGGTGGTGTACCTGCACATGTTCCGCAGTTTGATGTACGGCTCCTACAAGAAGCCGCGCGAACTTTTGTGGATATTCGGCATGTTGATCTATGTGGCGCTGATGGCCGAAGCCTTCACCGGCTACCTGTTGCCCTGGGGGCAGATGTCCTACTGGGGGGCGCAAGTGATCATTTCGCTGTTTGGCGTCATTCCCGGCATCGGTCACGGATTGGAGCAGTGGCTCCGCGGCGACTTTGCAGTTTCCGGCACTACCTTGAACCGTTTCTTCGCGCTGCATATCGTGGTGGTGCCGCTGATGCTGATCGGACTGGTGCTGTTCCACCTGATTGCGCTGCATGAAGTGGGCTCCAACAATCCGGATGGCATCGAGATCAAGGAACACAAGGGACCGGATGGCATTCCGCTGGATGGCATCCCGTTCCATCCGTACTACACCATCAAGGACATCGTCGGGGTAAGCGTGTTTCTGGCGATCTTTGCGGCCATCATCTTTTTCTCGCCCGGTCTGCACGGTTTGTTCCTGGAGCCGGCAAACTCCGTGCCGGCAAATGGGATGCATACGCCGTCAGATATCCGACCACTGTGGTACTTCGGGCCGTTCTTCGCCATCCTGCGCTCCATCCCAAACAAAAGCTTGGGAGTGACCTCGTTAGCGCTGTCCACCCTCTTGCCGTTTTTGTTGCCCTGGATAGATCGTAACCCCGTTAAATCGTTGCGTTATCGTGGCCTCGCCTACTGCGGTCTGGTGATAGTCTTCGGCCTGAGCTTCATTGCTTTGGGTTACATTGGCATGCAACCGGCCAGTCCGTTTTGGGCGGAGATCGGCCAGCGTGTCGCGGAATTGTACTTTCTGTTCTTCGTGCTGTCCCGGATCTATACCCAGCCGCGTTCGCGACAATATTTTGTAATTGCCTTCAGCGTAATCATGGGTATCATTAGTCTCCTGGATAAACTCACGTGGACTTCGAGTGAAGCCACTCTCAAGCTGGTGAGCTGGCTCATACCGGGAACCTACTGCATCATTTTTCTATTATTACCGGCGGCTTTTCCCGTGCTGAATGAGCCCAAGCCGGTCCCAAACAGAGTGACGTTCAAATGAAAAAATCCTTGCTGCCTTTGTGCCGCATCTGTTGCCGGTTGCCGTTCACACACCGGACGACAAACCCATGCCGTTGAACAGCGGTGGTCCCGGTAATCGGCCAGCGTTATGGCCTCTGCTGTTTCTGGTCCTGGGTATGGGCATGATGGACCCCGTCTGGGCCAAGGGCTCGCGCTCAGATGTATCCGATCCGTGCGTGGGTCCCGATTCGCTCCTTGCCCTGCTGGATCGCCCCACCGTGGGGGACAGTGCCTGCGTGGTGAAACCCGGTGATGCGGTCCTGGGGACCGGATGGGCCCGGTACACGCTCTTTGGCCAGAGCGGACATGCATTGGGATATCCGCAAGGGGAACTGCGGTTCGGCCTGCCTGACCAGAATGAATTCGTCTTTCTCCCTCCCAACATCATTCGTCAGATCACGCCCATGCCCGGCGGAGGCAGTCAGACCATTGCGGGGGGAAGTGCTTCGGTCGTGGGGATCAAGCACGAATTCGGCTACAACGCCCGCTGGATCTGGGCGGGCGAGACCCTCTTTACGCTCCCCTCCGGCAGCCCCACCTATGGTTCGGCCGCCACGGGTTATGCGGTCAATGGCATCGTCGGCTACAGCCTCACTTCCTCGGTCGCCTTGACCCTGATGCTCGGGGTGACGCACTTGGCCCAGCCCGCCAACCTGCAAGGGGGCGCGTACTACTGGAGCGTGAATCCGGACCTGGTGCTCACCTGGGAAACCACCGAGAACCTCCAGTTTTATCTGGAGGCCTATGGACAGAATCACACGGGTCCGGGCCAGGGTGCGGGGTACGACGCCGACGGGGGCGTCCAATATCTCATCACCCCCCGCTTTGAGGTGGATGCGGAGATCGGTCAACGGATCTCGGGCAACTTGAGCGGCTGGTCACACTATTTTGGCGTGGGAGCGGGATTTCTGTTCTGATTCATTCAGAAAGCTTCCGGTGTGCGTGATTGTTTCCACACCACTGGCGTCCAGCGTTGCCGGCGGCGGTCTGCGATTCCGGGATTGTCATGGAAGGAATTAAAAAATAGATAAATTGCTTGTGGTGCATGATAGTAATGCCATCGGCATCTGAGATTGTTATTGCGGTTCGATGGCTATCTGACGTATGTTGTTATGAGTCCGTTGTGTTGAAGCTTGATTATCTAGTCAATATTTTTATGTTGATTTAACGCCCAGATCACATGTTCACGCACTAGCTCTGAAGGATGGTCTGCACGCATTTGTAGCGATGCAACAGTTTCTGATGATGTGGGCGCGTTGCCCAGTGCCACGGCGATATTCCTCAACCAGCATTCGTAACCCACGCGCCGTAGCGCACTGCCTTTGGTGCGCTCCAGGAATTCCTCCTCAGTCCAGTTGAACAGTTCCAGCAGCGCTGCATCGTCCAGACCATGGCGTGGCTTGAAATCCTTTTCATCCGTGGGTTTGGCGAATTTGTTCCAGGGACAGAAAAGCTGGCAATCGTCGCAACCGAATACGCGGTTGCCGATGGCCTTGCGGAATTCCACCGGGATGGCGCCCTGGTGCTCGATGGTCAGGTAGGCGATGCAGCGGCGCGCGTCGAGCTGATAGGGTGCGACGATGGCCTGGGTCGGGCAGACATCCATGCAGGCATGGCAGCTGCCGCAATGATTGTCGGCGGGCGCGTCTACCGGCAAGGGCAGGTCGGTGAACAACTCACCCAGGAAAAACCAGGAACCGGCATCCTTGTTGATCAGATTGGTGTGCTTGCCGATCCAGCCCAGGCCGGCATTGCGCGCCAGCGCCTTTTCCAGCACCGGCGCACTGTCGGTGAAGGCACGGTAGCCAAACTTGCCGGCTTCCTGTTCGATGGATGCAGCGAGTTCCTGCAATCGGCCGCGCAGGACTTTGTGGTAATCACGGCCCAGGGCATAGCGGGCGATATAGGCACGATGCTTTTCTTCCAGTAGAGCTTGCGCGTCCGCGGCGTCCTCTGGCCAGTAATCCATACGCACGGAAATCACCCGCAAAGTGCCCGGTACCAATGCTGACGGCCGGCTGCGGCGGGTGCCATGATGTTGCATGTAATGCATTTCGCCGTGGCGCTGCTGTCTGAGCCATTCCAGCAGGTGCCGTTCGTCCTGCGGCAGTTGCACGCCGCTGATGCCGGTTTGCTGGAAGCCCAGCGCCCGCGCCCAGCCGCGGATGCGTTCGGCGAGTGCGTTTAAATCACGGATATCAGTGGCTTGTGGCTGCATGGGCTGCTGAGGTTGGCGTGCTGTATATAATGCTGCCATGCCGGTATTTTCCCAAGCGTTGTACACGGCCGCCCAGGTGCGGGAGCTGGACCGGCACGCCATTGCACAGGGCATTCCTGCAGAAGAACTCATGCGGCGTGCCGGTGCAGCGGCGTGGCAGACGCTCGCAAGCCATTGGCCGGCGGCACGACATATTGTCGTGTTTGCCGGAGCAGGTAACAACGCCGGCGACGGCTATGTGTTGGCTAAGGAAGCACTCGAAGCCAAGCGGCGAGTGACTGTAGTGAATGTCGGCGATACCGCCAAGCTATCCGGTGCGGCGGCTACGGCGCGTGCAAAGTATCTGGCTGTGGGGGTTCAGGAACGGCGATTTTCAGGCGTATTGCCGGATGACGCGGATGTGATCGTGGATGCCTTACTGGGCACGGGCCTGGATCGTTCTTTGCGGGATCAGTGGGCGGAGGCCGTACGACTTATAAACACCGGCGGCAAGCCGGTGTTGGCACTGGATGTTCCTTCAGGGTTGAATTCTGATACCGGCGCCGTCATGGGGATTGCCGTGCAGGCGACCGTAACCGTGACCTTCATCGGCATGAAGGCGGGGATGGTCACCGGAGAAGGACCTGCCTGTGTGGGCGACATTGTGTTGGCGGCGCTGGACATATTTCCACAGGCTTACACGGACATCATACCGGCAGCGCGCTGCATCGGTGAAGCGGAAACGCGCCTGCCGCGCCGTGCGCGCTCGGCGCACAAAGGCCGGTTTGGCCATGTACTGGTGATCGGCGGTGACCACGGGATGGGCGGGGCCGTGCGTCTTACTGCGGAAGCGGCTCTGCGCAGCGGCGCGGGACTGGTAACCGTCGCTACCCGCCCGGCACACGTGGCCTCGTTGTTGGCAGGTTTGCCGGAAGCCATGGTGCATGGTTTGGAAACCGCTGCTGAGGTGCTGCCGCTCATAACACAGGCCACGGTGATCGCTATTGGCCCCGGTCTTGGCCAAGATGACTGGGGCCGCATGCTGCTGGCGCGGGCGTTGGATACGCCGCTGCCGCTGGTGGCGGATGCCGATGCGCTCAATCTGCTGGCCGCCCATCCAATAGTACGCGGTCAGTGGGTGTTGACTCCCCATCCGGGTGAAGCAGGTCGTCTGCTCAAGCAGACCACCGATACAATCCAAGAAGATCGTTACCGCGCAGCGGTGCAGCTGGTTGAGCAATTTCATGCCGTGGTGGTACTCAAGGGTGCCGGTAGCATCGTTGCGGCGGCGGATGAAACGCCGGCGGTGTGTACCTACGGTAACCCGGGGATGGCGGCGCCCGGCATGGGCGATGTGCTTACCGGCGTCATCGCTGCGCTGATTGCCCAGGGTTTTGCGTTACCTGAAGCAGCCCGTATCGGCGTTGCATTGCACGCGCTGGCGGGAGACCGGGCGGCGCAATCCGGCGAGCGCGGTCTCATGGCGCGTGATCTCATCGGTGCTTTGCGCCAGGTGATGAATCGGTGAGTCAATTTAGGGTGGAAGATGCCGTGGCCATGGATGCCCTGGGTGTGCAACTGGGGCGTGCCTTAAGTACCGCGGTGGTGGTGTACCTCACAGGCGAGCTGGGTGCCGGCAAGACTACCTTGGTGCGTGGCGTGTTGCGCGGTCTGGGGTTTACCGGCCGGGTACGCAGTCCGACTTACACACTGATGGAAGGCTACGAATTCCCGGGACGGGTATTCCATCATCTTGACCTTTATCGCATCCGCGATGCCGGCGAACTCGAGTTCTTGGGGGTGCGTGAACTGGATGCTGCGGACCGCTGGGTGTTCGTCGAATGGCCCGAACGGGGCGTAGGCGATCTGCCGCCGCCGGATCTGGAATTGAAGTTTGAGTTGCGGGATGCGGGGCGTCGGGTAGGATTAAATGCCCGCAGCGAACAGGGCCGCAAGCTGGCCGCAGCCTGGCGGACCCTGGTCAAGGCCGCAGCGGTACCAGGCTTGGCGGGTCTGGAGTAGGGCCTCTTCTCAGGTCTCGCTCTAAGATTCTGGCGTATCTCTATAAATTCATTAGTAAAAACTTGAAATTCAGCGGAGATCATGTATAACTACTTGGATGTCCCCCAGCGGTACTGGCATGAAGGTATTACTGACTCTGGCAGTGCTCTGGCCGCTGACGGCACTGGCCGCACCTGCAAATCTGCTGGGGGTGCATTTCACCCCTGTGGGCGGGCATGCGGTCTTGACCTTCGACTTTTCCGGGCCGATAGAGCACCGCATTTTTACCCTCAGCAATCCCAATCGCATTGTCATTGACGTGGATAACGCGCGTTTGGCGACGGCCTTACCGGCGGGGCAAGGCGTAGTCAAGGATTTGCGCAGCGGCATACATGATCAGACCGGTTTGCGCCTGGTGCTGGATCTGAACGCCCGCGCCATACCACGCAGCCTGTTACGCACGAGCGCGACCGGCACCCAGTTGGTAGTGGCGCTATACGCCAACGCTATTTCAACGGATCGTAAACCAGTGCTGACGGCGGCCACCGCGGTCCCCAAGACTGGTCGCGACATCGTGGTTGCGATTGACGCGGGTCACGGCGGCATTGATTCCGGCGCCCGCGGCCGTCATGGGGTTATGGAAAAAACCATCACCCTGCAGATCGCACGCCGGCTCGCCGCGCTGGTGGCCAAGCAGCCTGGTTTTAAACCGTTCCTGACCCGCGACGGCGACTATTATCTGACGCTACGCCAGCGCATTGACCGCGCGCGTGCGGCGCACGCCGATATTTTCATTTCCATTCATTGCGATGCGGCACGTGATCACTACGCCGACGGCGCAACGGTCTACGCGCTTTCCATGCACGGCGCGAGCAGTGAACATGCGCGCCTGCTGGCGGAGCGCGAAAACGATTCCGATCTGCTGGGCGGCGTTTCCCTTTCCGACAAGAGCAGCATGCTGGCTTCGGTGTTGCTGGATCTTTCCCAAACCGCCACCATCGGTGCCAGCCTGGATGTGGGCGGCCGCGTGGCTCAGCGGCTCTCCAGACTTGGTCCCATGCATCGCGATAATGTGCAGCAGGCGGCTTTTGTAGTACTCAAGTCGCCGGATATCCCCTCGATTCTGGTAGAAACTGATTACATCACCAATCCCCAGGAAGAACGCCTGCTCAAGACCTCCAGCTACCAGCAAAAAATTGCCGCAGCCCTGCTAGGGGGCGTGATTAATTACTTTAATCAGTACCCACCGCCCGGCAGCGAACTGGCCATGACAAAAGCACGCCAGCAACGCATTGCACAAGCCGGGGCTGGGCAAGAAACTGCGGATTACAACGCCGCCAGCCGCAATTAACGCGGCCCATAGCCTCTGCATTCTTTCTTCAATAGCTGCAAGCCGTTAAGCTAGCCGCCTGCGCGTTGTAGCGGTGTTCTATGTCCATCCGTTTATTGCCGCCTCAGCTTATCAACCAGATCGCCGCCGGCGAAGTGGTGGAGCGTCCTGCCTCGGTGCTAAAGGAATTGCTGGAAAACAGCCTGGATGCCGGCGCTCTCAACATCAATGTGGAGCTGGAACACGGCGGCGCGCGGTTAATCCGTGTGCGCGATGACGGCGGCGGTATTCCCAGGGAAGAATTGGCGTTGGCGGTGGAGCGTCATGCCACCAGCAAGATCGCGAGTCTTGAGGATCTGGAACGGGTGGTGACGTTGGGCTTTCGCGGCGAAGCGCTACCCAGCGTCGGTGCAGTGGCGAGGTTGAGCTTGACTTCGCGTATTCGTGGAGACGAGCATGGCTGGCGCATCGAGGGCGACGGTCATGGGCGCTATAGCACGCCGGTACCAGCGCCACACCCGGTCGGCACGACTGTAGAGGTGCGGGAGCTTTTCTTTAACACGCCGGCACGGCGAAAATTCCTGCGCAGCGAAGCGACGGAATTCAGTCACGTGGACATGGTGCTGCGGCGCATGGCGTTGGCGCGCATGGATGTGGCGCTGCACGCGCATCACAATAGCCGTGGGGTGTATGCCTTGCCTGCGGCTGATGAGCAGCACCAGCGGGAGCAACGGGTGGGCGTGCTGTTGGGCAAGGAATTTGCCGCACAGGCCCTGCATTTTAGCCATGCCATGTCTGGGTTGATCCTGCGCGGCTGGATCGCCCGGCCCACGTTTTCCCGCAGCCAGCCTGATCTTCAGTATTTCTATGTCAACGGCCGCATGGTGCGCGACAAATTGTTGGCCCACGCGGTCAAGCTTGCCTATCACGATGTGTTGTTCCACGGCCGTCATCCGGCCTATGTGCTCTATCTGGAACTGGATCCGGCGCGCGTGGATGTGAATGCCCATCCGGCCAAGCTCGAAGTGCGTTTCCGGGACGGGCGACTGGTGCATGACTACGTGTTTCGCACGGTGGCAGCGGTACTCAAAGACACTTTGCCCCAGTCGCCGGCGGAGCTCGCGCCGCCCACGGCGTTGCAGGCATATTCTGCCGTGCCCCAAGCGGACATGCGCACACAACGGCCGATGCCGCTGCGCGTGGCCGAGGACATGGCTGCCTATGCAAAACTGCAGCCGGACACATTGAAGCCTGGGGAAGCGCCTGATACCGCCCGCGGCATACCGCCGCTGGGTTTCGCGCTCGCACAGCTGCAGGGCGTCTATATTCTCGCCGCCAGCGCCGATGGCCTGGTATTGGTGGACATGCATGCGGCCCATGAACGCATCACCTATGAGCGCATGAAAGCCTCGCTGGGGTCGGGCCGGGTAGTATCCCAGCCGCTGCTGGTGCCGATGAATGTAAGCGTCAGCCGCCGCGAAGCGGAACACGCGCAATCGGCCGCGGCTGGTCTTGCGGAAGTCGGTTTCATAGTGGAACGCCGTGGTCCGGAAACCCTGGTGATTCGTGAGGTGCCGGCATTGCTCAAGGACCAGGACGCAGCGCAATTGTTGCGGGACCTGCTCGCCGACATGATCGAGCACGGCGGCAGTCGCCGCCTGCATGCCGCACTGGAACATGTGCTTGCCACCCGTGCCTGTCACACTTCGGTGCGTGCACACCGCGAGCTGACGCTTGCAGAGATGAATTCATTGTTGCGAGAGATGGAGCGCACACCGCGGGCCGACCAGTGCAATCATGGCCGTCCCACCTGGAAAAATCTCAGTATGGCGGAATTGGATAAATTGTTCTTACGCGGCCGCTGATAAACCCAATCAGTTATTGCCATGTCTTGCAAGGTTGTCGTCGGGATGTCACGGAATGTATGGATGTCAGGACACGGTCGTGAGGGTTTTAGATGAGCGTTTTACCGTTGCCACCGGCGATTTTTCTCATGGGGCCAACGGCATCGGGCAAGACGGCGCTGGCTGTGGAGCTGGTCAAACATTTCCCCTGCGATATCATCAGTGTGGATTCGGCGATGATCTACCGTGGCATGGATATCGGCACCGCCAAACCGGGTGCGGATATCCTGCGCGTCGCACCCCATCGTCTCATTGATATTCTTGACCCCGTGGAAAGTTATTCCGCGGGCCGGTTTCGTGAGGACGCGCTTGCGGCCATGATGGAGATCGCATCCAGCGGGCGGGTGCCGCTGCTGGTAGGCGGGACCATGCTGTACTTCCACGTCTTGCAACACGGGCTTGCGGAATTGCCAACCGCCGACTCGCGGATACGTGCGGAACTGGACGCGCGCGCCGCCAAGCAGGGCTGGGCGGTTCTGCATGCGGAACTCGCCTGCGTGGACCCAACTGCCGCAGCCCGCATCAACGTCAATGACCCGCAGCGCATCCAGCGGGCCTTGGAGGTTTTTTATCTGACCGGCCGGCCGCTGTCGGAACTGCAGAACGCCGGCACTGTCCAATCCTTGCCCTATCGTCTTATTAAATTGGCGATAACGCCTTCGAGCCGGGCATTGTTGCATGCACGCATTGTGCAACGATTTCATGACATGCTGGCATCGGGATTTGTGAAGGAAGTGGCGGGTTTGCGCGCGCGGGGTGATTTGACAATTACTCATGGGTCCATGCGGTCGGTAGGTTATCGTCAATTGTGGGGATACCTGGAAGGCGCCTGCAGTTTGGAAACGGCGGTGCAACGGGGTATCGTGGCCACGCGCCGCTTTGCCAAACGCCAATTAACCCGGCTGCGCGCAGAAAAGGATGTCAGTTGGCTTCAAAGCGATGCCCCCTGCGTAGTCGAAGACGCACGTGCGCTGTTGGCGCAGGCGCCGGAGACGTGGCTCTGAGGGTGCTGTGTTACAATCTTGCTGTGATTGACAATAGAACTAAGCCGCCCATGAGGCTTACTGATGATGGACATAACTAAAACGAGGAGATAAGCCATGGCCAAAGGTCAGTCCCTGCAAGAACCCTTCTTAAACACGCTGCGGCGGGACAAAGTGCCGGTCTCGATTTATCTTGTCAATGGCATCAAGTTACAAGGTCAGGTCGAATCCTTCGATCAGTTCGTCATCCTGCTCAAGAACAGCGTGAGTCAAATGGTGTACAAACATGCCATTTCCACGGTAGTGCCGAGCAGGCATGTGAACATGACGCCCGACGAGGGTGGTGAGGAACCGGGTAGCGAAAGCGCCTGATACACGTACGCTATGCCGAGGCGACGCATTGTTTGAACGTCCGAAGAGCGGTGAACGGGCCGTTCTGGTTCACCTCAATCTCGATCCCGCAACCGGCGACGATCTACTCCAGGAATTCACCGAGCTCGCCAAAACCGCCGGCGCGGAAGTGCGGGCAACAGTGATTGGCAGCCGGCGTGTGCCGGAAGCGCATTTCTTCATTGGTGAAGGCAAGGCTGAGGAGGTGCGCGCCAAGGTGCTCGAAACCCACGCCGATCTGGTGTTGGTAAACCACACGCTCTCGCCCAGCCAGGAACGCAACCTGGAAAAATTCCTCAATTGCAGGGTATTGGACCGCACCGGATTGATTCTTGATATTTTCGCGCAACGTGCGCGCAGTTTCGAAGGCAAGCTGCAGGTGGAACTCGCCCAACACCGGCATCTGGCCACGCGTCTGGTGCGCGGTTGGACGCACTTGGAAAGGCAGCGCGGCGGCAGCATCGGTCTGCGCGGCCCCGGCGAAACCCAATTGGAAACCGACCGGCGGCTCATCGGCAAGCGTATTCAGCAGTTGGTGAAGCGTCTGCAACGCGTGCGCGAACAGCGTGAACAGGGCCGGCGCACACGGGTACGCCGGGCGGTGCCGACCGTTTCGCTGGTGGGGTACACCAACGCCGGCAAGTCCACACTCTTCAACGCACTCACCGGTGCCGAGATGTTCGTTGCCGATCAGTTGTTTGCGACCCTGGACACCACACTGCGTCGTCTGCAACTTGACGGCGGCCCTGAAGCGGTGCTCGCGGATACGGTGGGGTTCATCCGTGAATTGCCCCATGATCTGGTTGCGGCCTTCCGTTCCACTCTCCAGGAAACCGAGGAGGCTGCGTTGCTGCTGCATGTGGTGGATGCCAGCGACCCGCAACGGGACCTATATATTGAAACCGTGAATCAGGTGTTGGCGGAAATCGGTGCGCAGGATATACCGCAACTCGAGGTGTTCAATAAAATCGACGCCACCGGGCAATCCCCGGCGGTCGAAAGCGGCCCGGACGGTCTGCCGCGACGCGTATGGGTTTCGGCCCGCCGTGGCGCCGGCCTGGAACTTCTGGGCAGGGTCATCGCAGAGCGGCTGCGCAGCGAGACCGTGCATGGCTGGCTGCGGCTGGCGCCGGCCAAGAGCCGTGCACGTGCTGCGCTTTTCCAGCTCGGCGCGGTGCGCGGCGAGAAACTGGAACAGGACGGCAGTTATCTGCTGCAGGTGGAATTGCCGCGCAGCGAATATCAGCGTCTTTGCCATCGGGAGGGACTGAGCCCCTCGCTGTTGGCAATTTGATTCAGCGGGTTGTTTTGTTTATCAATCCGCTGATCTGATACGAGTTTGCGACGGAATTTTTAGTTCAGTCAGGCTGATTGAACAATGTAGGAAACCGGAAGGCGCATTTCCGCTTTTCGATCTTGAAAAAGCCAAGATGGGTTATTAAATATTTTATCGGTTACATGGGAGTGTTCCGCCATGGTGTGGAAAGAACCGGGGAAGGACAAGGATCCCTGGAAGAGTACAGAACGACCGCCGGATCTGGAGCGGATGGTGAAAAACCTGCACAAGCGACTCAGCTCGCTGTTCGGCGGCCAGCATCGCTTCCGTGCAACCATATTGTGGTGGCTGTTGCCGGTGATTATCGCGACTTGGCTGCTATCCGGTTTCTACAAGGTGGCACCCGGTGAGCGTGGAATAAATTTCGTGTTTGGCCGCTACACAGGAGTCGTGTCGCCGGGATTGCACTGGCATGCGCCCTGGCCCGCCGGTCATGCGGATATCATCGGCGGCGTGGAAGGTCGGGATTACACGCGCAGTTATAACCGCTTGCTTACCAGCGACGGCGACATTGTGACGGTGGACGCGGTGGTGCAATTTCATGTGGTGGATATGAGCGATTATCTGTTCAATACCGCCAGCGCCGTGGACGCCGGCAAAAGTGCCGATGCCGGCACCAAAACGTTACTCGGCGAGCTGGCGGATGCCGCCATACGCACTGCGGTCGCCCACAGCACCCTGGAGGGTATTCTGGGTGCTGGGCAGGATGCCGTGGAAGCGGACGCAAGCCAGCGGTTGAACGCATTTTTGAAACCTTACAACACCGGTATTGCCGTGACGCGCCTCTCGTTCCAGCATGTCAGCGTTCCCGAAAGCGTGAGCGGCAGCGGTGCCGATGTGAGCACGGCCCAGCGGGAGGCGCAGCAGGCCAAGACCGAGGCTCAGGCCTACGCAAACGAGCTGCAGCCCCAAGTCAAGCGTGCGGCTGATGCCAAAATTGCGGAGGCCGAGCTCTACCGCACCACCTTGGTAAACCAGGCGCAGGCGGACATCGCGGGTTTTGATGCAGTGCTCGCAGCTTACCGTAAGGCGCCGGCACTGACTCGCGACACTTTGTATATGCAGACCATGGAAGAGATTCTCGGCAATGCCAATAAAGTCGTGGTGGATACCCGCAACGGCAATGTGAGCGTGCAAGTG
>DAHVFI010000154.1 GCA_027317045.1 Gammaproteobacteria bacterium | reverse complement strand
CCCACGCGCTGCGTGGGGGAATCGTGCGTCACAAGTTCCGGGAATTTCCGCTCCAGCGTCTGTAGCTCACGCAACAGCCGGTCATATTCACTATCCGGAATCTCCGGCGCATCAAGCACGTAATATAAGTAATTGTGCCGATTGATTTGATCGCGCAGAGCGCGAACGCGGCGCTCCGCATCCCCGTGGCTTGTCATGACACAGTTTCCTGCGGGGAAGGCATGTCAGGCGGTTGCTAGCATGAGCGTGGCTACTGACCGCTCATGCCGCCCTGAAATTCGAGGATGCGCTCGCGAATACCCTGGGCAATCTGGGTCGTAAGCGTGCTGTGGGTTTCATCAAGGACTTCGCCGTCCAATTGCCGCGCCAGGGAACGGGCCGTAGCCAGCATATCGGCACAGGCCGCTACGCCATTCTGCGGCCCCGGCAGCAGCAGGAACAGTGTGAGCCCCGGAACTCGCATCCCTGATAGCGCATCCGGATCCAGCACACCCGGCTCGACCATGTTAGCTACGCTGAATACGGATTGCTGCACACCGTTTTGAGTCAGACGGTGGAATACCCGGTACTGACCGTAGTGCAAACCGGCTGACTCCAACGCGCTGAGCACATCGGTACCTGCAAATCCGCTTTGCTCACGGCAGGCCACATGCAACGCAAGAATCAATTGTTTTGTATCCGATCCAGGATTCGTATCGCCGACTTTTGATGTCACAGGCACTTCGGACCGCCGCATCGGAGACATCGGTAAGTCAGCGGCGGGATCAGAGGGCATGTCCGGCAGATTCGATTCTTTCAGCGTTGGGGCCTTCCGGCGTAACTCACCAGAGCGGCTTTTTTTCTGACGAGAGAGCAGGTAAACCGCGGCGATGAACACCACGCCGATCAGGATGAGAATCAGACGCAGCTCCCACATCTCACATGGCCGCGATGCGTACTGCCTCGTCCACGTCCACGGCCACCAGCCGCGACACGCCAGGCTCCTGCATAGTCACGCCGATCAACTGGTTCGCCATTTCCATGGTGCCCTTGTTGTGGGTGATGAATACAAACTGTACCCGGTCCGTCATGCCGCGCACCAAGTCGCCGAAACGGCCGATATTGGTCTCGTCCAGCGGGGCATCCACCTCATCCAGCAGACAGAACGGCGCGGGATTCAGTTCGAAAATGGAGAATACCAGCGCCACCGCCGCGAGTGCCTTCTCGCCACCGGAAAGCAAGTGGATGGTGCTGTTACGCTTGCCGGGCGGCCGCGCCATGATAGTCACACCGGCATCCAGTAATTCATCGCCGGTCAGTTCCAGGTACGCATGCCCGCCGCCAAACAGTTTCGGGAAACTGATTTGCAGCCCGGAGTTCACCTTGTCGAAAGTTTCCTTGAAGCGCGTGCGCGTTTCACGGTCAATCTTGCGAATAGCGTTTTCCAACGTGCTCAGGGCTTCATTGAGATCGGCCAGTTGGGAATCCAGGTATTGTTTGCGCTCCGAATGTTCCGCATATTCCTGGATAGCCGCCAGGTTTATCGGACCGAGCCGCTCGATGCGTTGCTCGACACTGGCAATTTTTTCCAGGCACATATCGCCATTGACATCCGCCGGCATGGTCTCAAGCACGTCATCCAACACATAACCGTCATGCTGTAACTGCTCCACCAGGGTCGCACGTCGCACACGCGCTTCCTGCGTACCGAGGCGCAACTGTTGCACCTGTTCGCGCAGTTCCTCGGCCTTGCGCTCGCTGGCATGCCGCTGCTGTTCGAGATCACGCACTTGTTCCGCGAAAGTTTCCAGCCGGCGGCGTGCCTCTGACAATTCCGAATCCATGCTGCTACGCTTGTTGAGCAACCCTTTGAGCTCTGTTTCCTGTTGATGAGCGGGCTCCACTGCATCTTTGACAGCCTGCAGCAGACCGGTGCGGCGGTTTTCCATCTGCGCCAACTGCATTTGCATGCGGGATAGATTCTGCTGGGTGGATTCCAGCAAGGACCGGTGCGATTCCAGTTTGAGGGCTATGGCGTGCATGCTTTCGCCATCCTGGTTGGCGCGCTCACGGGCTGCCTCGGCTTCGTTACGCAACTTGTCCCTCTCGGCCAGCAAGATTGGACGCCGGGATGCGAGTGCCTGCATGGAATCCAGAGCGGCTTCCACTTGCCCACGCACCGCCTTGAGCTCCGCCTCGATAGTGGATATCTGGTCATTATATTCACGCGTTTCGGCATTCAGGCGCTCGATGCGCTGGGCCACCTGCTCCAGGCTATTGTGGGCGGTTTTGAGCCGTGCCGCCGTGTCCGCCTGTTGGCGATGTGCAAGGTTCACCTGCGTTTGAACCTCCTCGCGACGCGACTCCAATTCCTTGATCTGTCGCTGAGTGAATTCCAGCTGTGCGGCGAGTTTTTCAACGTTGCCTGCCACCTCCGCCAGATCAACCTTGCGCTGCTTGAGCTCCTGTTCCCGCGCGATTACGCCGGCGCGTTCATCCTGATCGCGAATCACGCGTACCCAGTGCCGTCCTAACCAGATGCCGTCACGGGTAATCACCGATTCACCTGGCGACAATCGCAGGCGCGCCGCCAACGCAACTTCCAGGTTTTCCGCAACACGCACATCCCCCAACAGCCCTTCCAACGGTATCGGTGAGGTGATCTTGCCGAGCAGGCTGCCGGCAGCTGCAGCTTTACTCTCTGCTTTTTCCACGAAGGACAGAGACCCGCCGGTCAGCGTGGCAAATTCCGCCGCCTGCTTGTCGAATTCCTCAACACACACGGCTTCCAGGTGATAACCCAATACGGTTTCGACCGCACGTTCCCACCCGGGGGTGACTGTAATGAGTTCCGCCAGGCGCGGGTTGTCGGCCAAGTGCCGTTTCCTCAGCCACTCCGTGACCTGTGCGCGACTCTTGCCCAAGGCTGCCTGCTGCAAGGCTTCCAGAGAAGCGAGCCGGCCACGATGATCTTCCAGCGCGCTCCGTAAGCTGTGCAATTCTTTCGTCAGGCGCTGATCCTCGTCACGGCAGGCATCCAACGCGTGAATGACTTGCTCGAGTTCGGTCTGCCGCTGCGCCCGCGCCGCATCCGCCTGCCGCGTGGCCTGATCAATTGTGGCAATCTCGCTTTGCAGGGTGTCCGCCGACAGGTCGCCGTATTCCCGCTGCAACTTTTCACGGCGTTGCAATGCCTGGCTCAGCTGCCGCTCCAGGTGTTCGATGCGCGCGCGCCCGACTTCCGCGTTCTGGGATTTCTCGCTGGCTTCCCGGTTGAAGG
>DAHVFI010000150.1 GCA_027317045.1 Gammaproteobacteria bacterium | reverse complement strand
GTCTCCCAACCCATCATATATAGAGACCAGCGACTGATATGCCGCGCCGCCTGTTTGGCTATCTCTCGGTCCGCGACTGGAAAACCCGGCTGATTTTCTGGTGCGGCGCCCTCGCCGTGGGTGCCGTGGCCGCCATTTTCACTCTGGCCAGCAACTGGGTGATGTCGGTGCACGACAAGATCATGGATCACTCGCGTTGGTGGACACTGTTGCTGGCGCCGGTGGTGATGGTGGTGGTGAGCTTTCTCACCCATTACGTGTTCCCCGGCACCCAGGGCAGCGGCATTCCCCAGGCCATCGCGGCGCTGCGCACCGCCGATCAGGGTCTGCGCCACAAGCTGCTGTCCTTGCGCATCGCGGTCGGCAAGATATTCCTGACGCTGCTGGGATTTCTGGGCGGCGCCTCCATCGGCCGCGAAGGGCCGACGGTGCACATCGGCGCCTCCATTATGTATTCGCTGGGGCGTTTCACGCGCTTTCCGCCAAATTATCTGCGTCATGGGCTGATCATGGCGGGGGGCGCCGCCGGCATTGCCGCCGCCTTCAACACCCCCATCGCCGGAATCATCTTCGCCATCGAGGAGATGGCGCGCTTCTATGAGGAGAAAGCCACCGGCATGCTGCTGCTGGCGGTGATCATCGCCGGCATCGTGGCCCTGGGGGTGCTGGGCAACTACAGCTACTTCGGCGTGACCAGCACCCATATTACGCACCTCGACGGCTGGATCACGGTGCCGGTGTGCGGAATCATCGGCGGCCTGTTGGGCGGACTCTACAGCCGCTTTCTGGTAAGCGGCATGCGCCGCTTGCGGCCGCTGTTTGGAAAATACTGGTGGGCGATCGCCATCATCTGCGGACTGCTGATCGCGGTGTTAGGCTTGATCTCCCACGGCAGCTCCTACGGCACCGGCTACGATCAGGCGCGCCATGTGCTGACCGGCGACGCCGACATGGGCGTGGGGTTTCCGTTCTACAAAATGCTCGCAAATTTGGTGTCGTATTACAGCGGCATCCCCGGCGGTATCTTTTCTCCCTCGCTGTCCGCTGGCGCCGGACTGGGCGCGGATCTGGCGCGGTTCATCCCCTATGCACCGGTGGCCACCGTGGTGCTGCTGGGCATGGTGGGTTATTTCACCGGCGTGGTGCAGACGCCGCTCACCGCCACGGTGATCGTCATGGAAATGGTGAACGACCAGGCCATGGTATTTCCCATCATGGCGACGGCCTTCATCGCCCTGGGCGCCTCGAAACTCGTGTGCCGCAAGCCGGTCTATTGGTCGCTGGCGGAAGAATTTCTTGGCACCTCCTTGACTTCAAAACCCGAAGGCGCAACCCTGCCGGCACACCTCGAAAACACCAATGGGAACAGTCCATGAATAAAACCGGCAGGTTCATTGCGGCGCTATCGCTTGCCGCCGTCACTGCGTTGATCCACGCCGCGCCGCTGCCAACAGGACTCGGCAAGATTGCCGCCTATGCGGGCACCTGGAAAACCCAGACCGGGCACTTCGATACGCCCTACAGCAAAGCCGGCAAGGATTTGGCCACCATCAAGAACGATTGCTGGCGCAGCGGCGATTACTATGCCTGCCACCAATACGTCAACGGTGATTCCAAGGCGTTACTCGTGTTTACCTACGAAGCGAAAAGCGATAGCTACACTGTTTATCCCATCATTGCCGGCGGCAGCGCTGTCCAGCCCGGCAAGCTGCGCATCCACGGCAATATCTGGACCTTCCCCTGGGAAGCCCAGGAAAAAGGTAAGACCACCTATTTCCGTGTCATCAATATCTTCACGGCAGTGGATACCATCAGTTACCGGGAAGAATTTTCCACAGACAATCTGCACTGGTTTCCGATGGCGCAGGGATACGAGAAGAAAATTCACTGAGAACTAAGGTGGGCGCGTGTGTTGTATGCACCCTGACAACCGGGCGGGATTTCAGAGCAACTTGGTTGACTCCGGGCCGTATTGCCGACGCCCATGGATAATGTTAACAATGAGAATGACATCCTCACGCACTTGATAAACGACACGGTAACTAAAAACGAACCGTTCGCGAATATCGTCACGTTCAAATTCAGGTACCACACGTCCCAGGTATGGATGATCAGGCAGGCTGCGTGTCAGAATCGTGATCTTGTCCACAACGCTCGCCGCATAATGTAGCGAGTCACGTTCAATGTATTCGGCAATAGCCTGAAGATCGTCGGCCGCTGCCTGTGACCAGATTACGCGGTGAGCCATTTGGCGAGTCGCTGTTCAACCTCCTCCTGGGTGAGCGTGCGACCGGCATCCGCATCTGCCAGACCACGCTTGATCTTCTCCAGCACGTACAGACCGTACTGCATGTCCTCCAGCGTGCTGCCTTCCGGCAGGTGCTTGAGTACGGTTTCGACTTCCTCTTTCAAAGCGCCCATGGTTCACTCTCCAACGACTACCGTAGGGATTCTAGCTCTGATCCTCGCGTTCTTCCATCACTGGCTCGTTCCGGGATATGGGATATGCTGTCCCGCCGGCGGCAGGCTCATCCACGGCAATGTCTGGACCTTCCCCTGGGAAGCCCAAGAAAACGGCAAGACCACCTATTTCCGTGTCATCAATATCTTCACGGCAGTGGATACCATTAGTTACCGGGAAGAATTTCCCCTGGACAATCTGCACTGGTTTCCGATGGCGCAGGGATACGAGAAGAAGCTGCCTTAGCCTTGACTATGAGTAAGAGACTGTAAACCATCATCACCTTTGCTAGGAAATCCATCAGTCACATCCATCATTACACTCAATATGTTCTAGCTAAGGTTGACTGCGTTTAGATTCCAGCCACTTCACCAGCGGCTCCCACTGCTCCTGATCCGGCCACGAAAGATATTCCGGCAGTTCGTGGATGCCGAGGCCGCGGGAATAGGCGCGGATGTAATTCTGGGTGTCGCGCAGCCGCGCGATCACCGGCACCTTGAGGGTGTCGAGGAATTTCTCCAGCTCATCGTAGATCAGCAGGTTTTCGCGCACGCGGTTGGCCACCACCGCCACCTTCACTTCCTTGCGCTCCACCTTGCCCACGTCCAGCAGTTCGCGGATGAATTTGGCCGCGGCGCTGATATCAATGGGCGAAGGCAGCACCGGCACCACCAGGGATTCGGCGTGGCGCACGAACTGGGTGAGTTCGCTGCCGTGGGCACGCGCCGGCGCGTCCACAATGAGGAAATCCGTGTTGCGGTCCAGATGCGTCAACCCCTGCTTGTGGGCATCCACGCCGTGGATTTTGTCGCGATCCGGCGGGCGTTTGGCGAGCCAATCCATGCTGGAGCCCTGGGGATCGTAGTCCGCGAGGCTTACCACCGCGTCCCAATTGCTGGCGAAATAGGCGGCGATGTTGGTGGCCAGCGTGCTCTTGCCGACGCCGCCCTTGGCGTTGATTACCATGATGGTGCGCATACAGCCTCCTTAAAGACCGGGTATTCCTGTTGGTGGTTTTTTTGCCCTTTTGGCCCACGTTCCAGTATAGACGGCGC
>DAHVFI010000145.1 GCA_027317045.1 Gammaproteobacteria bacterium | reverse complement strand
CGTTCCGTAAGCACCTTCAGCAAATGATCGCCCAGCGCCTTAGCTTGGGTGCGCGCGTTGATGGCCGGCAGACCCACCTGCTGCTCCACGAAGCGCACGCCTACATTGTTGTCGGTGGCGGGGCCGGTGACCAGGTCCGCGCGGATACCGTAATCGTCCTGCAGATGTTGCACACCGCCGGCCACGCCTACCGGATCGTTGGCGCAGAACACGAACGCGGCGGTGAGCGCGCGCAGCTCCGCATCCGCGAGGATGGCCTGTACGCCATAGTCGCCCATGATGCCGTCGCCGGTCTCCGCCACGATCACGTCGAAGCGGCGCATGGAGAGTTCCGCGAATATCGTCTTGGCCACCTGGGCCGCCGTGTCCGGACCGGTGCACACGATGCCGGCATCGGTGAAATCCAGCGTCACGTCCGCGCCGTAGTCGCGCATGCTCAGGGTGTCGCGCATCAGCGAAACGCCGGTAAGCTTGGCGCCGCCCACGCGGTAACCCGTCTGCACCAGTCGCCGCACGATGGCGCAGGCCGCCGCGGTCTTGCCAGCATTCATGCAGGTGCCGGCCACGTAAATCACCTTGCAATCGGGTGTCTTGCCGTTGGACTTGAGAGCGCCCATGCGGATGTTGGCGGGCTCTCCCTGACGCGACTGGAATTCCGGATACACCAGCACCTGGCCCAGCACTTCGAACTCGAACGGCGGACCCACATCCGGATTGTGGGACACGCATTCACCGATGACACCGCCCATATTGAGCATGTGCAGCTTTTGCCCCGGTGCGACGCTCTTCGGCAGCACGCCTTCGTAGCCGTGCAGGGCGTTGCGGTGACCCAAGGCGCCCACCACGACGTCATCGCCGTGCAGCACGTTCATGCGGCCGTGCACGTCTTCCAGCTGATTGTAGCTGGACTTGTCGCCGAGTATGCGCCCGGCCAGCACCGCGCCGTGTTCGGCGCGCACCTCGGAAGAAAGCGTAAGACTGCGATCCAGTTTCAGATTGCGCGTTACCGATGCGATTTTATCGGCGTTAATCCTCATTTAACTTCACCTGCCCGCAACGCGAGTATCTGCTGCACCCCATAAAGTTTGGCGAAGCCTGCGGCCTCGGCGCCGCTCCACAAGCGGTTGGCTTCGCCGTAACTCGCGACCTTGGCGTCCATGAGTGAATGCGGCGAGCGCACGCCGTCCACGGCAAAGGTGCGCGGATACAAGGTGAGTTTGACCTCGCCGGTTACCCTCGACTGGCTGGAGGCGAGAAACGCCTCCAGATCCCGCGCCAGCGGATCGAAAAAATGGCCCTCATGCAGCAACTGGCCATAGAGGCTGCCGAGGGTGTCTTTCCAGAATTGCTGCTTGCCGGTGAGCACCAGCTTTTCCAGCTCCCGGTGCGCGCCGATCAGCAGGTGCGCCGCCGGCGCCTCGAAACCCACGCGCCCCTTGATGCCCAATATGGTGTCGCCCAGGTGCACACCGCGGCCGATGCCGTACTTCCGACCGATGCTGTTGAGTTCGGGGATGAGCGCCACGGGATCAAGCAGCTTGCCGTCCACGGCCACCGGCACGCCCTGTTTGAATCCCAGGGTCAGCGGCTGCGGCGCGAGTTTGGCGGCGTCGATCCCGCCGCCGGGAAACGCCGCCTCCGGCAACGCGCTCCAGGAATCCAGGGTCTCGCGTCCGCCCACGGAGGTCCCCCACATGCCTTCGTTCACGGAATAGTGTTCGGTCTTTTCCGGAAATTCGAAGCCGTGCTTGCCCAAAAATGCACGCTCCTCGGCACGGCTCAGGGCCAGGGTGCGGATGGGCGTGATCAGTTCCAAATCCGGGGCCAGGGCGCGGAAGGCCACGTCAAAACGCACCTGGTCGTTGCCGGCGCCGGTGGATCCGTGTGCCAGGGCGGTGGCGCCGATCGTTTTCGCGACTGCCACGACTTTGGCGGCCTGGGCCACGCGCTCCGCCGACACGCTCAGGGGATAGAGATTGCCGCGCAGCACGTTGCCATAGACCAGGTAGCGCAGATAGTGGTCAAAAAGTTCCGGCCGCGCATCCAGCGTGTGGTGGGCTTGCGCACCCAGCTTCGGCGACAGCTTCTCGATGCGTTGCATTTCTTCGGTACTGAACCCGCCGGTGTTCACCGTCACGCTGGTGACTTCATAGCCCTGCTCGCGCAGATGGATGACGCAGAAGGAGGTATCCAGCCCACCGGAGAACGCCAGCACCACGTGTTTTTTCATTCATCACCTCTTCTATACATAAGCCCCTCCTCCCCTCCGCGGGGTGAAGCGGAATAACCGAAGCATTGCTTCGGTCCGCTGAACGGGTGGCTATGGATGGCCTCCCTGGAGTTCAAGTGGTACAGGATGCACCACGCGGAACAGACGGCGAAGGGGAGAGGAAAATAGATTGAAACTCGCACAGACGCTCCCGCTAATTCCCCTGCCACACACCATCCGCACAACACTTGAGATGCGCACGTGTGCTCGCAATCCATGCATTTGCTGCCTTTAATTCTGCTGCCATCAACTCCAGCCCCAGGTTGCCCACGCCACCGAGATGACTGGACTTGAGTGCGCCACGGTCGGGCTTGAAGGTCCCATCCTTCAATTGTTGCGCCACCTGTTGATAGGCATCGCGGAACGGCACGCCCTGCTGCGCCAAGCGTGTGGCTTCGTGGGCCGCGTACAGCTCGTCGCCGCAGGCGGCGCGCGCGCGTTCGGCGTTGACTTTCAATCCGGGCACCAAGCGCACGAGCACCTCCAGTAATTCGCGGGCCGTATCCAGCGACGTGAACAGCGGCTTCTTCAATAACTGAAAATCCCGGTGATAACTGGACGGCAAACCGCCGGCCAGTTCCTGCAGCATCAACGCATG
>DAHVFI010000144.1 GCA_027317045.1 Gammaproteobacteria bacterium | reverse complement strand
CCGCCGTGAATTTCTTCAGCATGCCGCGCTGCTTTCAGGCGCCACACTCTTTGCTCTCGGCACTCGCGGCTGGGCCGCGCGCTTGTCCGATGCCATCGTCGGCAACCGCCGGCTGATCGTGATTTTCCTGCGCGGCGCGGTGGATGGCTTGAACGTGGTGGTACCTTACGCGGACGATCGTTATTACCAAGCCCGGCCTACCATCGCCATTCCCAAGTCCGGGCAAGACAACGGTGCGCTGGAGCTGGACGGCTACTTCGGTCTGCATCCGGCGCTGGCAGCCGTGCTACCCCTGTGGCAAAACAAGACCATGGCCTTCGTCCAGGCCAGCGGTTCACCGGATCCGAACCGCTCGCATTTCGAGGCCCAGGCCTATATGGAAACCGGCGCACCCGGTGATACCGCCGTCAGCAGCGGCTGGATGAACCGCCTGCTGGGCGCGCTGCCCGGTCCGCATGCACCCACCGAGGCCCTGAGTCTCGGCACCGCGTTGCCGCGCATCTTCACCGGCCCCAACCCGGTTTCGAACCTGCCCTTGGGCCGCAACGTCGGTCATCCCATGCCCATCGACCGGCCGCGTGTCGCCGATGCGTTCGACGCGCTTTACCAAGGCAATACCATGGTTGACAAGGTTTTTCATCAGGGCCAGCAGGCGCGCAGCGAACTGATGATGGATTTGCAACAAGACATGGCCGATTCCTATAACGGCGCGCCCTCGGTCATTGGATTCGCCAACGATACCCAACGGTTGGCGAAACTCATGGCGGGCGACGCCAGCATCCGTCTCGCATTCCTGTCGGTGGGTGGCTGGGATACCCATGTGGGTGAGGGTTCCGCCCAGGGCCAGCTCGCCAATCATCTGCGGGCCCTCGGCCAGGGACTCGCGGCGCTCACCCAGGGACTCGGCGGCCTGTATCAGGACAGCGTCATCCTGGTGATGTCGGAATTCGGCCGCACCTTCCGGGAGAACGGCAACGCCGGCACCGACCACGGTCACGGCAACGTCATGTGGCTGCTGGGTGGAGAGGTGAATGGCGGCAAGGTCTATGGCGACTGGCCGGGCCTGTCCGACGATCAGCTTTACCAGAACCGCGACTTGGCGGTGACCACGGATTTCCGCCAGGTGATCGGCACGCTGCTCAGCCGCCATCTGCGACTGGCGGACGCCGGTCTCGCCCAGGTGTTTCCGGATGGACTCGGCGCCGCGGTAAATCTTTCCGCGCTGCTCAAAGCCTGAGCGGCGACCGCAAGCGCCGGCAAAAAAGCGTAAACTTACGCGCGCGCGGCATTCTGCCGCAGCCATTTTCAGGAGGTTTGTTTATGTCGCTGTCCATGTACCAGGCTTCGGTGCCGGTGTTTGTCCGCATGCTCACCAATTTGTCCGCAATCCTCAAGAAGGGCGAAGTCCACGCTCAGGGCAAAAAGATCGATCCGGCGGTGTTCACCGGCGCGCGTCTGGCGCCCGACATGCTGCCGCTGGTGCGCCAGATCCAGATCGCCAGCGATCAGGTCAAAGGTTGCGCCGCGCGGCTCGCGGGCATGGAACCGCCAGCCTACGAAGACAAGGAACAGAGTTTCGCGGATCTGTACGCGCGCATCGACAAGACCATCGCCTATCTCAAGAGCGTCAAGCCCGCGCAGATCGACGGCTCCGAAGAACGGCGCGTGGAACTGAAATTACGCGACAAGACCGTGGTGCTCAAGGGCCAGGATTATTTGTTCGAGCGCGTCTACCCGAATTTCTTTTTCCACGTGACTACCGCCTACGCCATCCTGCGGCACAACGGTGTGGAGATCGGCAAGGGCGATTTCCTGGGGCTGTAACTGCTGCTCAAAATCCTCCCCAGCCCGCCTTTGTCAAAGGCGGGCTGGGAATCTGCCTTTGGAAAAGGGAGAGGCAGAGGGATTTGTCTCAGGATAAAAATTTTCCCAATCCTTTTTGCTAAAGGAAAAAGTGAGTCGTCCCCTTTGTAAAGGAGGGGGGAAGGGGGATTTCTGTAGGAGCGGCGATGACCACCGCGATGGCTTTGGATCGCGGTCGGGCTGCTCACGGCATCCATGCCTTTCGCAGCACTTGTACATCCCTGTGCATTGTACGACCGCTCCCACAAGAAATTGCCCCTGTAGGAGCGGCGGTCCCCGCCGCGATCAACGCGGCCCATCAAACAAAAGGCCGCTCCCTCACGAGCGGCCTTTTTGTTTGCCGCGGATCGCGCGCCGCTACTCCAGTGGCGGCAGATGTGGGTGGTGGCGGGGGTAGGGCGGACGCGCATACACCGGTACCCTGCCCTGAAGGCTAGGCCGTTCCTGGGGCTTGGCTTTTTATTAAGTTAATTATGCTAATATTATTGGCATTTCTGACTTAATGAAATCCGCCGGTGAACAACCTCCGCGAACAATTCCTGGAACGCTTGACCCGGGCGCTGTTCCACAAGAAGGGCGAGGGCTTCGTGCTCAAGGGCGGCGGCGCCTTGCGCGCGCTGTTCGGCGCCGAGCGCCTCACCCAGGACATCGACCTGGATTTCACCAATCCCAGGCGCAGCGCCGATTCCCTGCACCACACGGTGCGGCATGCCATCGACTCGGCGGCGCGCGGCCTGCCGCTGCGCGGGCTTGCCGTATCGGAACCGGGCAAGGCGGAGTCAAGTCCCAAATGGAAGATCAATTTCACCGACGCCGCTGGCCATCGCTACCACGTGGAACTGGAGGTCTCGCGGGATGCGCACCGCGTGCCGCCCGGCAGCGTGGTGCAGCAGCCGTTCGTGCCACAGGCGGCGGTCGGCATTCCGCGTTTCTGGGTGGATATCTACGACCTGCCCACGCTGATTGCCACCAAAATCTCGGCGCTGCTCGGCCGCGAGACGGCGCGTGATGTCTATGATCTGGACTTGCTCATGGCCACTCGCAAGACGCCCTCGGTGGAGCAGGTGCGCTGGGCGATAGAGCGCGCGCATCTGCAGGCTCAGGATGCGCTCGCGGTGCTGCGCGCGCACCTGGAAGGATTGGACTGGCGGCGCTATCAGACCGAGCTGCGCGACAGCCTGCCGGAAGAGACCGCGGCGCGCATCGACGAACAGGAATGGAACGCGCTGCGCCGTCGCGTGGGCGAGTATGTGAGCGGATTGCTGCCGCCGCCATGAAGCCCTGGCAGATGCAATTCGAATCCAGGCTGGGCGCAGCCGATGCACCACCGGTCCTGAACCGCGATCTGCTAGTGCGCATGACGCGCAGCGCTCACGGCCGTACGGTGCCCGCCAGCAGCCTGAGCCACTGGCTGAAGTCCGCATTGGCGCGTGGAAAACTTGAGCGCGTGCAGCGCGGACTGTACCTCAATGGTTTCCGTACACCGCCGGGCCGGCTGGCGGATGTCGCGGCCTGGCTGCGCACCGATGCGGTGGTGTCGCTCAACACGGTGCTGGGGGATGCGGGAATACTCAACAATCCTACACGCACGCTCACGGCCTTGGTGCCGGTGGATGCGGGTGCCCCGCCACAGCTGGGGCGCAAGCCCACCGCTGCCGGGGTTTTCCATTTCTTTGGCGTGCCGCGCCGTATCCTGGAAGCCGGCGAGGCCGCCGACCGTTTGCAGGCGGATGACGGTATGGAGCATGCGCGCGCCACGCCGGAAAAGGCGCTGATTGATTGGCTGTATCTGGCCGCAAGTCCGCGCAGTCACCGCACCTGGCCGGTGCGCGCCGACCTGGACCTGTCGTTGCTGGACATGCGGCGGCTGCAGCGGCTGGCGCGTGCGGCGGGGATGGAGAAAATTCTCGATGACTGGTTGGCACCGTCCGGCACCGCCTGAGTAAAACGGGAAATCTGATGCAGCCGTCACACCGGCGCAGACCGCTATCTGGAATTTTTGATAGGACTGATTCCGGCGGAATGACGAAGACCGGGTAATACGGACCTTCTTTGGATCACACGCGTAAAAAAGGCCGCTCATTGAGAGCGGCCTTTTGTTTTGCACCGCAGTCAATCCATGGGCGGCAGGTGCGGATGGTGGTTGGTGTAGGGCCGCTGGCGGGCTTTGCCGACGCTTAGCCCGGAGCCGGCCGCCTGGGCGCTTGAGTTTGACATGAGCCGGCAGTAGAATTTTGGGACACCGCCGCAGGCGGTGTTAAAGGGAAATACTTCAGGAAGGTGATGTGGAGCCGCAGGCATCGGGATGGAATCCCGCTGCATATGTACGGACCGATGACGGCCCGTACGCAAACCGGTGTATCGCGTGGCTGTTGGATGCTGTAAAGCACAGCAAAAGGGGGCGCGATGGAGAATCGTGACCAGGGTGGGGCAGTCCGTGGCAGGGACGCGGACCTCCGCATCCGCATCCGGTCCGGCAATCAATCGCAACTGTATTTCAAGCAACCGCCCATGCTGGCCGGCGGCCAGCGTGGCACCTACATCTTCGAACGGCGCATGGCTGAGGTCGGCCAGCTGCCCACCCATAGCTTCGACGAACATCTATACCTGCTGCCGGTGGGACATACCGCAGTGCCGTTCCAAAGCGTGCTCAACGGCCGCCGCATCCGGGGCTACATCGAACCTGGCTGTTTCCGGTTTCTAGCCGCCGGCGACAGCCTGTCCACCGTCTGGACGGCACCGATGGACAGCATCCTTATTAGCATCCATCCCAACACGGTGCAGCGCCTGGTGCATGCGGATCCGGACCATGCCCGGCCGGAACTAGTGTCGCGCATCGTCGCCCACGACAATCCGGTGCTCATGCATCTGACTTTGGCATTGCAGGCCTATCTGACAGTGGGTGGCCTGGCGGGCCGGCTATTTGAAAGCTCGCTGTTGTCATCCATGGCTGCCCAGCTCCTGGCCAGTTATGGCAATGGACTGCGCCATACCGTAGACCGTACTGTGCTGCCGCGCTGGAAGCTGGCGCGCATCCGGGACTACGTGCGCGATCATCTGGGGCATTCATTCTCGCTGGGCGACGTGGCGGCGCTGGTGGAGATGAGCTCCTACCAGCTGTGCCGCACATTCCGCGCCGCCACCGGCCAGACCTTCTGGCAGTACGTGCTCGAATGCCGGGTGCGGGAAGCCATGGGCCGCATTACGATGCGGCGCACGCTGCCGCTTTCACAGATAGCGCACGACTGCGGCTTCGAAAGCTATTCCCAGTTCATAGCCACATTCCGTAAGGTCGCCGGCTGCCGGCCCAGCGAATTCCGCCGCACGCTTGGAAGATAGGCTGTGTGCCTCCGCTGTTTGTAATCGTACTGCCGGATTTTGCACTCCAGCAAGTCAATAAAGTAAAACTCGGCGCAATAATTCAAAACTGCCCAAAATCCCCGTTGCTATGATTGTTCAGCGGCCTTAGGTGCTATGCACTAGGCGTTGCGCGTTTCCGGACTCGATTAAGGGAAGGGACGCAGTCAACGGAGGGGTTAAAAGACCGCGATCTATTTTTTTCCTGCGAACTCCGGATGTTTGTCGGAGTACCCGGCGCACAAAGAACTACGTCATCGCCTTATTATCGGCCGACGCAGGCCTGCATGAAATTGTTACATGTCCTCAGAGCCGTTGCTGTGTCACCTGGGAGATCAAATCATGGCTACATTGCGTATGTGTGCTTTAGTAGTAATTCTGATGGCAGCGAGCGTAGTCGCGTCGGCCGCCACGTCATGGTTTTCGAACCAGTCGGCGCTTTACACACAGTTATTGTCGCAGGCAACTGCGATTGCCGCTGCTGACCTGGATGGCAGCGGCCATCTAAGTGTCGTGACGCTCAATGCCAGTTCCGGATCTGTTGGCGTGCTGCTCGGCAACGGCGATGGCACTTTTAAGCCTGAGAGAACCTATACGGTAGCTTCAGGAGTCGCACTTGAAGGCCTAGCGCTGGGTGACATGAACGGTGACGGGAAGATAGACATCGTAGTAGGAGTACAGGATACCAGCACACAACCAGCTCAGGTGGCGGTATTGCTCGGCAACGGCGATGGCACTTTCCAGGCGGTAAAACTGACTACGCTGCCCCAAGCTAATGTCCCGATGCAGGACGTGGCGATCGGCGACATAAACGGCGACGGCTACTCGGATGTAGTAACTACGGACGGAAGTGATGTGTTCGTATGGTACGGCGATGGTACCGGGGCGATCTCGCCAGCACTCGGCTTCGGCAATACTAACAATCTAAGCTACCAATATGTCACAGTTGCGCCGTTCGGCGGTGCCCAGGGAGAAGACATCGTAGCTGGCGAGGTGGCCACCAACAATGGATCCGTTGTGTTGGGTTACACCAGTAGTACTAATCTTAGCGTGTTGAGTTATATCAGCAACGCCTACAGTGTCTTGCTCCCAACGAGCTGGACGTTTGCCGGAAGCGTCAATCCGGACTTAGTATTCATACAACCGGCAGCTGCTTCCATTCTTCCCGGTTCGCTGTCTTTCATGATGGACAACGGCAATGGCTCATTCCAAACAGCCACAGGATTTACCCCGGGGAACAATAACTTGTATGCCTATGCGCTGGGAGATCTAAGCGGGACTGCTGGCGAAGTCGATGCGGAAGAATGTGGCAGGAATGTATTCATTTTGAACGGCAACACAGTAATTACCAATTTTCTGACAACCGATATCACCGGCAACATCGCACAATATGGGGACACTTGTATGTACGGTAAGACCATGGTTGCTGGAGATTTCAATGGCGACGGGCACCTGGATGTAGCGTACCTGACCCCGAACGGCGCTCAACTCGGGGTGATGCTTAACAATGCCAAACCAGGAGTGAATTATTTTGAGGGACATTCTGCAATTGGCGGAGCAAATATCATAACAACCACTCAGTATGTTGATGTTAACAACGACGGCAAACTTGATGCTGTTTCTGAGGATCCGGCAAATAAAGAAATGTGGGTGAGCTTCGGTGATGGGAAAGGAGGATTCATGCAAGCGGTTGGCTATCCGCTGGCTGATATCCCAGGGATATTCGCGATTGGAGACGCGCGCGGAACTGGATATCCAGATATATTTGTCATGCTACCGAACGACTATTATGAAATCCTTAAAAATAATGGCAACGGTAGTTTTACAGTTCAACCAAAGGAATTATTTCAATATCCACAGGCTGCCTATGTAAGCTCCATGGCCTTCATTGATGTTGCCAACGCAGGTAAACCCGATCTGCTTTATGGAGATAATCAAGATTCAAAAATCTATGTTCTCCCTAATACAGGAAACGATACATTTGGTAAGGCTATTGGTTATTCGATTGGGCCGTCAGGGTCACCAAGTAACGCCTACCCAGAAGCTACCAAAATAATACCGGTTGACACATCCGGTAATGGTTACCCTGATCTTGTCGTGGTGACCACGTTGGACTTCTCAGTATTGCTCAACAACGGTAATGGAACCTTCGGGGCACCAACTAGTTACAATTGGAATGGTGCAGGGCCGCAGGGGATAGCCTTTGGCGATATCAACGGCGATGGAATACCGGATATCGCAACCAGTTATAACTATGCCAATGGCGTTATCGTGGTGTGGCAAAACAACGGCAATGGCACATTTACGCAAAGCCAGACTATTTCTTTCAACTACGCGTTGGGTAGCGGGCTTGCAATCGCTGATCTGGACGGAACCGGTATCAACGATATATTGGCGGTGGGTGACAATTCATTGGTGGAACTGCAAAATAACGGTCTCGGACAGTTTGCAACTCCGCTGCTAATTAGTTCACCCCAGGCCAACACTTTATCTGTCGGCGACTTCAACAAGGACGGCCACCCGGATTTTGCGGTGAGCGATGGGCAATTTACCAACGACGTGAATATCTATTTGACCACCACTGCTAAATCACCTTCACTAACCGGCCTGTTTGCGTCTGTTAATCCCAGTCAGCCTGTGGCAAACAACGGCACCCTCACAGATACCGAAAATACTATGGCATCTGGGACGCTCACCGGGAGCCCTGCAATTTCTGGCGATCAGATCACTTTTTCGGTGCTGAATGGTGGCTACAGTTCCAAGTCGGGTAAAGTGGCGGTAACCAATCCTGCTACCGGCACTTATACTTACACGCCGTTTAGCAATTTCACCGGTACTGACAGTTTTCAGTTTACTGTTACCGATAACGGCACGGGCCAGGTATCAGCGCCGGCGACTATCACTGTGACAGTCAATTCATCGTCCAGCGGCACTGGCGGTGGCGGCTCCGGAGGCGGTGGTAGCGGTGGCTCCGGCGGCAGTTCCTCCGGTGGCGGTGGGACCATGGGCTTAGCAGGCGTGCTGATGCTTAGCCTGTTGCTGGCGGTAAGCAAGCGGCGCTCAGGAAACTGAAAGTCGCGATCCGCTACCCGCATAAAAAAAGGCCGCTCATTGAGAGCGGCCTTTTGTTTTGCACCGCAGTCAATCCATGGGCGGCAGGTGCGGATGGTGGTTGGTGTAGGGCGGACGCGGGAATACCGGCGCCGGATGCGCTTTCAGTTCCTGCATCAGCACCTGCACGGCTTTCTCCAGCTGCGGATCGTGTCCCGCGCGCACCAGTTTCGGGTCCTGCCAGACTTCGATGTTGGGCGCGATGCCGTGGTTCTCCACTTCCCAGTGGCCGTGCAATCCGTAGATGGCCCAGCGCGGCGCGGTGATGCGTCCGCCGTCCATCAACTGCGGATAGCCGCCGATGCCCACCAATCCGCCCCAGGTGCGGGTGCCGATGAGCGGCCCGATGTGCATGCGCTTGAAATACCAGGGCAGGGCGTCGCCGCCGGAGCCCGAGAACTGGTTGATGAGCATGGCCTTGGGACCGAAGATCGCCTGGGTGGGCTCGGTGTAATCCTGGCCTTCGCGGGTCGCCACCCGGCTCATGGGTCGGCGCACCAGATTGTCGACGATGTAATCCGCCAGTTGGCCGCCGTGGTTGTAGCGCTCGTCGATCACCGCCCCGAGCTTGTCGGTCTGGGCGAAGTAATAGCGGTTGAAATTGCGGAAACCGCCGCCGGCCGTGTCCGGCAGGTACACGTAGGCCAGCTGGCCGTGGCTCAAGCGGTCCACCAGCCGCCGGTTATGCTCGATCCAGTCGAGGTTGCGCAGCGGGAATTCGCTGGCGATGGGCACCACGGTCACGTTGCGGGCGCCTTTACCATCCGGATCGGGACCCACGCGCAGCACCGTCTGCTGGCCGGCGGTGCCCACGAAGTAGCGGTAAATATTCTCGCGGGCGGTGAGTGGCCGGCCGTTCACTGCCAGCAGATAGTCGCCGGCTTTCACGTTCACCCCCGGCTGCGTGAGCGGCGCCTGCAACTGCGGGTTCCAGTTCTCGCCGCTGTAAATCTTGCTGAAGCGGTAGCGGTCGTGGTCTACGCGGTAGTCGGCGCCCAGCAAGCCCACCGATACTTTCTGCATCTGCGGTTCCGCGCCGCCGCGCACGAACATGTGGCCCACGGACAGGTAGGACAGCATCTTGCGGAACAGGAAGTTCAGATCGTCGCGGCTGGCGATGCCCGGCAGATATACCGCAAAGCGCTTTTCGGCGAGCGGCAGGTCAAGTCCGTTGAAGTGTGGGT
>DAHVFI010000142.1 GCA_027317045.1 Gammaproteobacteria bacterium | reverse complement strand
CATGCTAAGGGCTGCAAGCGATGACTCAGGAAGTACGAAGGGGGCAATCACCTGCGAAGAGTTGAAGCGATTCAAGCTTCCGATGCCCCCGCGGGCCGAGCAAGACGAACCCTTGAGGCGCGTCCAAGCCGAAACTCGAGGTCTAGACACAGCGTCTTCTCGCCTAGAGCGCGAGATCGAGCTCCTCCGCGAATACCGCACCCGCCTCGTCGCCGACGTGGTGACCGGCAAGCTCGATGTGCGTGAGGCGGCGGCGCGGCTGCCCAACGAAGCTGAATCGGCCGATACTACGCGGGTCAACGAAGTGCTGACTGAAGGCGAGACGCCGGTTGATGAGATAATGGAAACCGACATGGAGGGCGCTGAAGCATGAGCCCCGTGCCTGCCCAGCCGCGGATTTATCACATCACGCATGTGGAGAATCTGCCGGGCATCATCCGAGATGGCGGGCTGTGGTCGGATGCGACCTTGATTGCGCGTGGTGGGCCGGCGTCGCCCATCGGGATGGGCAACATCAAGCAACGGCGCCTGAATTTGCCTATCAAATGTTATTTTGATGAATGCGTCGGCGACTACGTGCCGTTCTATTTCTGTCCGCGTTCAGTCATGCTATATATCCTCCATCGCGACAATCACCCGGATCTGACCTACCACGGCGGTCAACGCCCGATCCTGCATCTCGAGGCGGACTTGTATGAAGCCATGGTGTGGGCGGATGCCAATAATTGCCACTGGGCATTTAGCCTGTCCAATGCCGGGGCTGTTTACACAGAGTTTCGTAACCGACGCAGCCAACTCAATGAAATTGATTGGGCGGCGGTGGGGTCCACTGATTTTCGAGAATCGGATGTGAAGGAAGGCAAACAGGCCGAGTTCATGGTGCATAAATCCTTCCCTTGGACCCTCGTCAGGCGGATCGGCGTGGCATCGCAGGCGATTCAGACCCAGGTGCTGAAGATGCTGCACCAAGGCGCACACCGCCCGCTGGTGGAAGTGCGCGGGGAGTGGTACTTTTGAACAGTTTGGACGTGGGAGAGCAGCTATGATTCGCTTTACCCGGGGCGATATTTTAGGTGTGGATACAGAGGCACTGGTCAACAGTGTGAACTGTGTCGGCATCATGGGGCGTGGGATCGCGCTGCAATTCAAGCAGGCGTTTCCGGCTAATTTCAAAGCATATGAGATAGCCTGCAAGCGGGGCGACGTTCAGCCGGGTCGGATGTTTGTATACGACTCTGGCGAGTTGACTTGGCCCCGCTACATCATCAATTTCCCCACCAAACGGCATTGGCGCGGCAAGAGCCGGATAGAGGATATTCAGACGGGTCTAAAGGCGCTGGTTTCCGAGATTCGTCAGCGCGGTATCCGCTCCATTGCCCTCCCGCCGCTAGGCAGCGGTTTGGGCGGCCTCGATTGGAATGAAATCAGGCTCCTGATTGAACAGGCTTTGGCTGCATTGCCGGATGTGGAAATGCTGGTTTTTGAACCGGGTGGTGGCCCTGTGGACACCAAGGTAAATCGGTCCCGGGAAGTGACTAAAATGACGCCGGGGTGCGCATCGCTGGTGGCATTGATGCGACGTTATCTCAATGCTCTGATGGACCCATCCATTTCCCTGCTGGAAATCCACAAGCTCATGTATTTCCTGCAGGAGGCTGGGGAACCCTTGAAGCTTAAGTATGTGAAAGCTCCGTATGGACCCTATGCGGAAAATTTGAGGCATGTGCTGCATGCAATGGAAGGACATTTAATCTCTGGCTACGCTAACGGAGGGGACGCACCCGACAAGCAAATTTCCCTGGTACCCGGAGCGGATACCGATGCCGAGACATTTCTGGCTGGCCATACAAGTACCCGCAAGCACTTGGACCGAGTGACGGAACTGGTGCAGGGATTTGAAACACCGTTTGGTCTGGAACTGCTTGCTACCGTCCATTGGGTGATTACTCGTGAGAACGCTGAGGAGATGGAAGAAGTGGCCAGTGCGACACATGCCTGGGGCGACAGGAAACGGAAATTTCTGCCTGACCAGATCGTGGTTGCATTAGATAGGATAAATAATTCGGGTTGGGCCAAGAAAAATTGACGTAAGGGGCCATGGTCACTGATATCAGCGAGAAGGGCCTCGAAACCCTGATCATGCGGCACATGACCGGTACAAACGGTCTTGAAGTGCCACCGAACAGGGTCGCGAAGCCACCAACCC
>DAHVFI010000136.1 GCA_027317045.1 Gammaproteobacteria bacterium | reverse complement strand
GGCCAAGTTGCTGTGCAAGGCGGCGCAGCTGTGTCTTGGGCACATGCCCTTGATGGAGAACCGCCATGAGCTGTGCGTCGAGTTGCAGGTGCACTCCGCGTTCGTGCCGGAGCCAGCGACGGCCAAGACACTGCTCACCCGCCTAGACCCGCAAGCCTATCCATCCCGACACGCTCGGTGGCGACAAGGGCTATTACACCCGGGTGTTTGTGCAGTACCTGCGCACCGCAAGGCATCCGTCCGCATATTGCCTGCATCCCAACCCGCACGACGCCGGGACTTGCTCGACGCAACACCCGCCACCCGAGTTACACTGTCAGTCACGCAAGCGTAAACGTATCGCAGCGTGATTATGAACCCGGCATTAAATTCCGTTCACCTTCTGCCACCGCTCTGATAATGGAGTAAATCTTCTATCAGACAGGAGGTGAGTTATGCATGTAATCTTACGAACACTTGCTGTGTGTTCACTCGGGATCAGCCTTGCCTGTGCACCGCTGCTCGTGAATGCCGCACCTCCGGAAGCGTATCCCGCCGTTTCGGTGGCACCTCAGGACACATCGTCGTACGTACCGTATAGCGCGAATCAATTGGACAATCTGCTGGCTCCCATCGCGCTCTACCCGGATCCACTGCTGGCGCAGGTTTTGCCCGCCGCCACATTTGTGAATCAGATTCAGGAAGCGGCGCAGTGGGTGCGTACCAACGGGGCGAATGGAATCAGCTATCAACCCTGGGATGTCAGCGTCAAGGCCGTTGCGCATTACCCGTCTGTGCTCTACATGATGAACGACAAGCTCAACTGGACCACTGCGCTGGGACAGGCCTATGTCAACCAATCCACGGATGTCATGGCCTCCATCCAGCGTCTGCGCGCACTGGCCCGTTCCGCGGGCAATCTGGTATCGAACCAGCAACAACAGGTGATCGTGGAGCCGGGGTACATTCAAATTGACCCGTATCAGCCCCAGTACATCTACGTGCCGGCATACGATCCGTACGCGGTCTATTATCAGGGTGGTTACGGTTATGGACAGGGATTTCAGGAGAACCTCATATCTTTTGGCACGGGGTTCATCATCGGGGCCTGGCTGAACTATGATTGCGATTGGCGCGATGACCGTATCTATTACACTGACTGGCGCGGTGATGGCTGGATCGCCCGTTCGCGTCCGTACATTCAAATCACCAACGTGTATGTCAACAACCGTTATGCACATATCCCCATCAACCGCGCGGTGCTTCAGCGTAGCGTGAACGTCAATAATCTCAACAGCTATGCCAGCGTGCATCGCAATGTCATCTTCAACAAGCTGGCCCACACCCGCTTCCCGGTGAACAGAAACGGGCAGGTAAGTAATCGGTTCGTCAATCGCAATATGCGTGTTCAAAAATTGAATCAGTTCCACATCGCGCAAAACCCATTGCGAGCGGTGTCGCCACACACTGCACAGCCCACGTTCACGCCTGTGCAGTCCTACCGGACAGCGTTTCGACCCGTGTCGCGGGCCGCCTATCGGCCCTCATCCCAGCCATACCGGTTCACGCCACGAACCGCTCGGCCCGCATACCGGCTTGCACCTCAATCATTTCGATCCGCGCCTCAAGCCTACCGGCCTGCCTATCGGCCTACGTTTCGGCCTGCGCCTCAGTCATATCAGTCCGCGCCCCAATCATTCCGGCCAGCACCCTCTTCATACCGACCTTCTCCCACTCCATATGGGTCTGCGCCGAGGCATATGCGACATCCGCCGCTCCCGCGGTAAAAGTGGATGTGGCCATAATCGCTCCATCTCCAGCACATTCCTAAAACTGAAATAACCCACTGGGTTCAGTGAACGATAGCGGATCGTTCTTGGCACAGAGGTAACGCTTCGGCCCCTAGTAGGAAAATGGGGTAGCTCAATCTGTCCCCGTAGAACCCAGCATGTAGCTGCGCAAGGGCAAGCTGATGTTCTCAGACGGACCCTTCGCTGATTCCAGGGAAAAATCGCGTCTACGAATTGATAGAGTGCGCAAGCCTCAAATAAGTCATTGAGGTGACGTCCCGGCATCCGTGGCACAGCCCGCAACCATTGAGATGAGGCCGATCTAGGCTGAATCAGCCCGAGCCCGTAGCGACCGTTACCATCGCCCGCCACCCGGTGTTATGGCCTGCAAATCCTGCAAGCCAATGCTTTACATAGCGATTAAATCCGGTGGCTTTTGCCTGTTTTGAAGCTATTTCAGCCAAAGACACCCCCGACTTCATCTAGCACCTTGTTTTTGCTATCTATCTTCCCGGCTGTATGGTATAAAAGCAGCGTTGTACTCAGTCTGCGATAGTCATTAAAACCCATCTCATATTCTGCTTGCCTGGCATAACCTCGCTGTGCGTCATTTCGGAATCCTCCTGTGCCTACCGGTACATCCCGGTTCCTGATCGCCGTACGCCGCGTTCCGCCTGCGCTTGTGGAATTTATGCAGCTGGCTTTTGATTCATTATCAACAACTGCAGTACGAACAAGGTGTTTAATTTTTATCAGCTATTTTTAGAGAGATTGCAATGGAACAGAACAAACTTTATGTCGGTAATTTTCCTTACTCGGTGGATGAAGCTCAACTGCGCGGGATATTCTCCCAGTACGGCGAGATTTCAGAACTGGCCCTGATCATGGACCGGGATACCGGTCGTCCCAAGGGCTTCGGGTTCATCACCTTCGCTACTCAGGCGGCCGCAGAGAAGGCGCTCGAGCAGAACGGCAAGGACATCGGCGGACGTCCGCTCAAGGTGAACATCGCCACTGACAAACCCCGCACCGGCGGCTTCCGCAGTGGCGGCGGCGGTGGTGGCGGTAATGGTGGCGGCAACCGCCCCCGGTGGTAAGCCAGCAGCTCGTCTGAGCTGAATCAGACGATTAAAAGCCCTGCCGCTTGCGGCAGGGCTTTTTTATTTTGACGTAAACAGACTGGGATGCGCCGATATTGGATTAGGCAGGCTTATTTATATCGAGCTGTTTTCTCTGTCGTTGCCGCCTGCTACCAGCCAAAGCTAACAAACCGCCCAGCAGCAGCAGTGTTTCCAGGTTCATGGCCCCGCCGCCGGATTTACCCGAGGAACTGGAACCCCCGCCCGAGCCTGATGAGGTGGCCAGCACCGTGAGGCTGACTGTAGCCGTATTCGAGGTGCTGGTGCCGTCATTGGCCGTGAAGGTAAACGAGTCACTGCCACTGAATCCTGATGCCGGTGTGTAAGTAAATGCGCCAGTCGAGTTTGTGACACTCAGGGTGCCGTGTGCAGGGAGGCCTGTGGCGGCATAGGTCAGCGCATGGCCGTTCGAGGAAGTTGCTGATAGCTGTCCATCGAGCACATGGCCTTCTACATCCGTAAGCGTTTGGTTATTGGCTACGGGTGGAACTACTTGCGTGGTGCTGACCGTGACGGTTTCTGCGGCGGCGTTGGAGGTGACCACTCCATCACCCGCATTGAAGATGAACACATCCGTTCCGGTGAATCCCGCAGTAGGTGTGTAAGTAAAAGCACCCGTGGCCGCATTGGTGAGCGTGACCGTGCCATGCGCCGGCTGGCCCTGAATCACGAAGCTGAGCTTCTGACCGTTGTAACCGGGTGTGACGGTGAGCGTGCCCGGAACCGCCTGCCCCGGTGAAGTGGCGACACCGCCATCGACCGCAGTCGGAACCACGTCATTGGTGACCTTGGAGGTGACGCTGGTTGAGCCCACCAACGGTTCATTTGAGCTCACGTTCAACGTATTGGTCAATATCGAGGCGGAGGACGGTGTGGTCACCGTGATGGATGGCGCCCAGGGGTTCTGACTGTTATTGCCGGGCGCCAGACTGGTCAGCATGCAGGTAACGGTTAATCCGGAATCGCTGCAGGCCCCATTCGCAGCGTTGCTGGATACATAGGTAGTACCACTCGGCAAGATATCGGTGAGTACGACATTATTCAGTGTTGTCGCCGGCGTGCCCGCCGGCTGGTCGGCATTGGTCAGGGTCAAGTCGAAGGTGAGAGACGAGCCGGGTGCGACTGTTTGAGCACTGGGTGAGGTAGCAAGCGTGATGGCAGCGGGCGAGTCGTAGATCCACAGGCCACCGGCGTTTGAATTTGCGACTTCGCCGGCGGTTATCAGTTCCTCTCCATTATCGCCTTGTGCCAGCGTGATTCCGAGCGCTGCGCCCAGCTGCACGTTGGATGTGGACAAAGCCACTGGAGTGCTCCATGCGCTGCCGCTCTTTGTGGAGATATACACAGTCCCGGCATTCCCTGCGGCGGGCATACCAATAAACGCGCTGTTACCGTTGGGAGACAAAGCCACCGAATAACCGAAGGTATCCGAGTTTGACGTATTGATACTGAGCGTCACCGGGGTCGTGCTCCAGCCGCCGGAGTTGGTATACACGTAAGCGGCACCCGCTGAGGAGTTGGTATATGGTGCACCCACCAGGGCGACGGCGCCGTCGCCCGATAGGGCCACCGATGATCCGAAGCCCGAGCTGCCCG
>DAHVFI010000072.1 GCA_027317045.1 Gammaproteobacteria bacterium | reverse complement strand
TGTTCCCGCAGACGGTACAGAACCGGCTGCCAGGCATCCATGTCGTCAATGACGATATGCGCCGACAGGGAAATCTCATTGGACGACAGCGACCAGACATGCAAATCATGCACGGAATGCACTCCGTCCACGCCCGCCATGCTGCGGCCGATCTTGCCCAGGTCCAGTGCGCGCGGCACGCCTTCCAGCAACACGCGGCTCGCGTCCCGCAGCAGCCGCAGGCTGGAAATGAGAATCAGCACCGCGATAAACAGCGACAACAGCGGGTCAATGGGCAACCAGCCGGTGAAATAAATCACCACGCCGGTAATCAGCGCCGCCACCGAGCCCAGCATGTCGCCCAGCACATGCAGCAGCGCGGCGCGCACATTGAGAGAATTATTGTCGCCGTGTTGGAATATTTTGTAGACGACAACATTGGTGATGAGACCGAGTACCCCGATGACCATTACCACCGGTGCGTGTACCGCAGGCGGGTGCCGGAAGCGCAATAGCGCCTCCACCACGATGGCTGCCACGATCACCAGCATGAACAGCGTATTCAGCAGCGCCGCCATCACTTCCGTGCGGCCGAAGCCGTAGCTGTGGCGCGTGGAAGCCGGTTTGAGTGCGATCCAGGCGGCCAGCGCGGCGATGGCGAGAGCGATGCCGTCGGTGGCCATGTGGCCGGCGTCGCCGAGCAACGCGAGAGAATCCGCCCAGCCGCCGGCGATGGCCTCCACCACCGCGAATCCCAGCGTCAGCAGCAAGGCATAAACAAATGGCCGTCCACGCCGCGCTGCGGCATGCGGCGGATGGTTGTGATCGTGCATATTGCCGCTCAGGGCTTGCTTACCGGCAGCCCCGTGGATTGCCAGGCGTCAAAACCGCCGGTCATATTGACGACGTTCGTGAAACCGAGTTCCTGCAGTGCCACGGCCGCGAGTGCCGAACGTCCGCCACCCTTGCAGTGCAACACCAGCGGCATGTCACGGTCGCTGAGCAGCGGGTGGTTGTCCACCTTGAATTCGATGAGGCCGCGCGGGATGTTCGGGACCTCGGGTATGTGACCGGCGGCATATTCCTCCGGTTCGCGTACGTCAATGATGACCCACTTGTCACGGGCTTTGGCCACGCCCTGAGGTGTGACTTCGCGGATTTTGCTTTTGGCCTTGGAGACCAATTCAGCGGCACTAGCCATGTTTGCACTCCCTGGATGATTGATTACAGCACGCGGGGCAGAGTGTGCCAGACGATGTAGATGCCCATCAGCGCCAGGGACACCCCGAACAGCTGTCTGAGCATGCTGTGCGGCAGGCGCCCGGGGAGCCAATGACTCGCAAAACTGTCCAGTGCGCCCACCCGTACCAACAACCTAATGATACCCCAGTCCACATGCAGGTTTTGGGCGGCCAGCGAGAGCAGGTGACGGATGCAACCCATAAATGACGCCAGGATGCCCTTGCCGACAATAGCCGGCGGCAATTGCATGTCGGCAAAGGATTGCCGACCTACAGGGGTCGGAGACGCAAGAGAGCTCTGACTTCATTCAATTCCTTGATTCTCGGCGGTGCCCTGTAGAATAGACTGACAGAATCTGCCCCGGGGTACGCCGTGCCAGCGCAAATCAAAGCCTTTCTCCACAAGCCGTCGTCCACCTTTTCCTATGTGGTAGCCGATCCGATCACCCACCGCACCGCGGTCATTGATCCAGTGATGGACTATGATGCCGCCGCCGGCCGGACAGGTACGGTGTCTGCCGATGCAATCATCGCGCATCTACGCAAAGCAAAGCTGACACTGGACTGGATTCTGGAAACCCACGCGCATGCCGACCATGTGAGCGCTGCGCAATACCTGAAGAAGGAACTCGGCGGCAAGATCGCCATCGGTGAAGGTATCCGCCAGGTGCAGGCCACCTGCGCACGGCTGTTCAACCTTGCATCCCAGGTGCCCAGCGACGGCAGCCAGTTCGATCATCTGTTCAAAGACGGCGAGACCTTCCGCATCGGCGATCTGGAAGCCCGCGCCATGGCCACGCCTGGGCACACCAGCGACAGCCTGACCTATGCTGTGGGCGACGCGGCTTTCGTGGGAGACACGCTGTTCATGCCGGATTCCGGCACCGCCCGCTGTGATTTTCCCGGCGGTGACGCCGGCCGGCTCTACGATTCCATCCGAAAAATTCTCTCGTTGCCGGAAAACACGCGCCTGTGCATGTGCCACGACTATGCCCCCAATGGGCGTGAATACATGCACCAGACCACGGTAGCGGATCAGAAGCGCGCCAATATCCACGTGCATGACGGCGTACCCCGCGAGGAATTCATCAAGCTGCGCACCGGCCGCGATAAAACCCTGAGCGTGCCGGCACTGCTGTTGCCCGCGGTGCAGATCAATATCCGGGCTGGGCGGCTGCCGGAGCCCGATGCCAAAGGCATCGCCTACCTGAAAATACCTCTCAACCGCTTCTAGCGGAGCTTGCCCAGACCGTCCGCCTTTCGCCGTTCCGCCTTCTTCCTGATACAGGTCATCGCTGCCGTCCCCGGCGGGTGGCAGGATATTTTGCGGGCGCTTGCCCCACGACCGTTGGGTATGCGGAGGCGGCCCCGGGCGCCGCTGAACGAGGGTGAAGCTCCGGGTAGCGGGACTTGTAATATTAGTACATTCTAATATACTAATGTACGAAGGGTGTTTACCACGCGGCAACCGGCCGCAGGAGTGAGTCATGAACATAGACAAACTGGTGCTGCGTTTCGCAGGATTCTTGGTGCTGGTCAGCCTGGCACTCGGTTATTGGCTGAGTCCATATTGGTTCTGGCTGACCGCCTTCGTGGGCGCCAATATGCTGCAGTCTTCGTTCACTGGTTTTTGTCCGCTCGCGAAAATCCTGGCAAAGATGAAAGTCAAAGCGGGTGCTGCATTTACACAGTAATCAGCACTCGGATAACGGATGGAGAACCTCGGCATGGCAACACGAAACCCGAAAACACGCTCGCCAAAACGCCAATTCAAAGTTGATGCCGGGCAGATGGCTGCGCATGTCACAGATGCCGCCACTCTGCTGCGCGCCATGGCAAGCGAACACCGGCTGATGGTGCTGTGCAGTCTGGTGCAGGGCGAGATGTCGGTGAGCCAGTTGCTGGAAAAAGTGCCACTGGCCCAGTCGGCACTCTCCCAGCACCTGGCGGTGTTGCGGCGTGAACGGCTGGTGTTCACGCGGCGGGATGGTCAAACGGTGTTCTACGGGCTGAAACCCGGCCCGGCGTTAAGTCTTATCCGCGTGTTGTATGACAATTATTGCTGCCAACATCGCTGAAGATCTGCGAAGAACCATGGCATTCGGCAATCTCACGGCATTTGGATATACGCGCAGCGGCTTGGCGTGGCGAGCGGTGGCGGCCTTGCTCGCGGCGGTGGTGCTGGTCGCGTGCCAGAGACAGCCGCCCGCCCGCCCGGTTGATTCCACTGTCGGGGTGAAGGCCACCCTCCTGGTGGTCAGATCGCAGCTTGGATCGGTGTATGCAACGGTGCCCGGTTCGGTGGTTTCCCTGAAGCGCGCGGAAATTTCATCACGCCTCAGCGGCTACATCCGGCGCGTCGACGTGCAGGCCGGCGATCCGGTACGCGCCGGCCAACATCTGCTGAGTATCGATACCAGTAACGTGATAGGAAATCTGCAACAGGCGCAGGCCAGCCTGGATCAGGCGCAGGCGATGTATAACGAAGCCGATATCAACTACAAGCGTTATTCGACCCTGTTTCCGCAAGGTGCCGTAAGCCGGATGCAGGTGGACACCGCCGAGCGCCAATACGTCACCGCGAAAGCCCAGTTGCAGGCCGCGCAGGTGGGATTGCGCATGGCGACGGCCGAAATTGGCTACGCTGATGTGCGGGCGCCGTTTACGGGCGTGGTAGTCGAGAAACTCGTGGATCCGGGCGATCTGGCAACGCCCGGCAAACCGTTGCTGGTGGTGGAAGATGAACGCGCGTTGGAAGTGCAAAGCTACGTGCCGGATGACATCTATGACGCGTTGCACGTCGGCGAGAAAGTATCGTTCTCAACGGCTTCGGCCACCACGACGGGTTTGCTCACATCCATCGTGGCGGCCGCGGATGCGCAGACACACACGCACCTTATACGGCTGAGTGTTCCCGCCCAAAGCGGACTTACCAGCGGACTTTATGTGCGGGTGCAGGTGCCGGTCGGACAGCGAGCCGCGGTGCGCATACCCATAACCGCGCTCACCGAACGGGCCGGGATCAAGGGCG
>DAHVFI010000121.1 GCA_027317045.1 Gammaproteobacteria bacterium | reverse complement strand
TCCCGTGCCCCTGCGTTAACTCCAGGGTCGAATCATCCAGCCCGCATAAACCGGGATTTGACCTCATATCCAGCCGTCATTAAATGCATTGGAGGCAAAAGACGGGGCCAATATGCTGCGTACGGATTTGGTGGGCCGTGGGCGATTCGAACGCCCGACCAACTGGTTAAAAGCCAGCTGCTCTACCGGCTGAGCTAACGGCCCAAATATTTAAAAACTAGGTTTCCGCGCTTTTCGCGACGTCGCAAGTAAGTTGAGTAAATCACGCCCCGGATCACCGTATCTTCCAAGTGCCCAACTAAACTGACGGCCCGATTCAGCAAGGTCTTTATGCGAAGGCGCGCATGATAGCCTAAACCACCTCGAATACAACCCATCAGTAGTAAGGTGTGGGGTCTGGGATACCTGCTTCCAGAAAGCCGAGCTTTCGGAAACGGCAACTATCGCATACTCCGCAGGCACGGCCCCGCGAATCCGCGCTATAACATGACACTGTCAAGGAGTAATCCACGCCCAGAGACAGGCCGCGACGGATGATTTCCGCCTTCGAAAGCTGCTGCAACGGCGCATGGATGCGAAATGGCCGGCCTTCCAACCCGGCTTTGGTGGCAATGTTTGCCAGCCTTTCGAAGGCCCGGATGAATTCCGGCCGGCAATCCGGATAACCGGAATAATCCACCGCGTTGACGCCTATGAAGATGTCCTGAGCGCCAAGGACTTCCGCCCAACCCAGTGCCAGCGCCAGAAAAACCATATTCCGCGCCGGCACGTAGGTCGAAGGTATGCCTGCGGACGGTTGCTTGGGAACTGCAATGCGGGCATCGGTCAGCGCCGAACCGCCGATAACCGAGAGGTCCAGTGCCAGTGTCTTATGTTCGGCGGCGCCAAGCACCTCTGCGACACGCATGGCGGCCGCGAGCTCGGCACTGTGCCGCTGTCCATAAGCTAAGCTCAGTGCATGACAAATATAGCCGCCTTGCTTGGCAATGGCGAGTGTGGTGGCGGAATCCAGTCCGCCTGACAACAGCACAACTGCTTTTCTCATCAGCGTCAAATGCGTTTTGCTCAATGACCCGGCACATTGCCCCAGAGATATTTATGCAGCTGCAGCTGCAGCCGTACCGGCAGCCGGTCTGCGAGAATCCAGTCGGCCAATTCGACTGCCTTCAATTGTTCATGGCTCGGTGAGAACAGCACTTGGCACTGCTCAACCAGCTTGCGTTCCAGCACCATGCGCCGCGACCATTCGTAATCTCCCCGATCGCAAATGACGAATTTCACTTGGTCCTGTCTGCGCAATTGCGGAATATTCTCATACAGATTTCGGCCGCACTCGCCTGACCCCGGGGTCTTCATATCCACCACCCGTGTCACACGTGCATCCATGCCGGTGATCGGCAAAGATCCGCCAGTCTCAATGGAAACCCGGTAGCCGGCATTGCATAGGCGGGTAAGCAGATTTATGCAATTTTTCTGCGCCAAAGGTTCACCGCCGGTGACAGTCACATAGCGCGGCGCATATTCCGCCACCCGGCACAGAACATTTTCAATACTCACCCACTCGCCGCCGTCAAAGGCGTAGGCCGTATCACAGTACTGGCAGCGCAAGGGGCAGCCTGTGAGACGCACGAATACTGTCGGCCAGCCGACAGTGTCCGCCTCGCCCTGAATGGAATGAAAGATTTCAGTGATCCGCAGTCGTTGGTCCGCGGGAAGTTCGTCGCGACGCATTTTCGCCGGCAAAACAGAAGCGTTCAATGGACACCCCGGAAAATCAGTGCCCTGCTTTGCGCATGCGTTCCAATCTCTGCTTAGCCAAGTTCGCTACGTTGGTGCCGGGGTATTGTTTGATAACACCGGTCAGAGTCTTGCGTGCCGCCTTGTACTGTTGCATTTCGTATTGGGAATAGCCGATCTTGAGCATAGCATCCTGTGCCTTGCCGGAATTGGGATAACCCTGAACCACCGCCCGGTAGTTCACCAACGCACCCTGGAAATCGCTCATCTGGTAATGAGCCTCACCCATCCAGAATTCCGCATTGGGTACCAATGGGCTTTGTGGAAATTGCTGTATGAAATTGGTGAAGCCATTGATGGCGTCTTCGTAGCGGCCCTGCTTCAAAAGATTGAAATTCTGCTGATAGGCTGCCTGATCACCATCTGTCCCCGCGGAAGCGCCTGTTACCGGTGCTGTGGTCATCGAGCCAGCGCCGCTGGCGGATGGCGTGACTGAATTCATCCTCAGTTCCAGTTTCTGCAGACGCTTGTCCAGATCGGAATACAGGTCCCGTTGTTGCTTCTTGGTGAGCTGCTGGTCATGCTGCAATACCTGCACGTCACCACGCAGCTCGTTCACTTGTCCCTGTAAATTATCAAGGTTCTGCGACAGATTCACCAGGCTCTGGTTATTGAATACCTGATCCAGCCGGTCCACACGCGCTTCCAGTTGCTGCTGGCGGATATAGACTGGATCGTCAGGGCGTACCGTCGTACTGCACCCCGCCAACAGCGCAGGCAGACCCGCTGCCAGGAGGATACAGGTGCGCACTTTCATTGATTGAGGTAGACGAGGACCGCACGGCGGTTCTGGGACCAGCAACCCTCATTGTGCTCGTTACACACCGCATGTGCCTCGCCATAACTGACGGTGCTGATCTGATCGGGATTCACGCCCTGAAACAGCAGGAACCGGCGCACCGATTGAGCGCGGCGGTCGCCCAGCGCGATATTGTATTCCCAAGTACCGCGCTCATCCGTATAGCCTTCGATGCGGATTTTCTGATTTGGATTGGCAATCAGATATTTTGCATGCGCCGTGAGCAGGTCCAGGAATTCAGGTTTGATGTTGCTTTTGTCGAAATCAAAATATACAACTTTCTTGTAGAGAATATTGTTGGGATCATCCAGCGGGCTGAGCTGGGTCTGAACCGGGGCGGCGACGGTGGACGTTGCGGGCGCCGTGCTGGCGGGTACAGCCGTGGTGGCAACAGGTGCCGTCACCGGTTTCACGGTTTTTGCGCAACCGGCGGCGAACAAAGTCACCGCCAGCGCCATAAGGCCGTAACGCAGAACTTTCATAACTGTCTCCTCTCAATGAAAACGACGATATTCAAGGCGGCTAACCGCTATTGTGACAGGAATGGACCCCAAACGGGAGCATGCAGGCTCACGCCCGATTGCGATTCCGACAGGCGCTCATGCACCTGGCCGTCCACCGACACTTCCTCCAGCACGCCCTGATTATGATAAGTAGCCTCATAGATAATCATGCTCCCATTGGGGGCAAAACTGGGTGATTTATCCAGATCACCATTCGTCAGGGTCAGCAGTGAGCCGGTACTCAGATTCATGACGGCAATGTGCAGTTGCCCGCTTTCGCGGTGCACCATGGCCAGGATTTGGCCATCGGGTGAGATACGCGCCTGTGCATTGTAACTGCCGTCAAAGGTAATGCGCTGCGGCTTACCGCCGTTCAAGCTCAGCTTGTATATCTGGGGACTGCCGCCACGGTCGGAGGTGAAATATAAGCTGTGACCATCCGGTGACCATACGGGTTCCGTATCAATGGCATCCGAGTGGGTTATTCGCCGCAGTGCGTGAGTAGACAGATTCATTACATAAATATCCGGGTTGCCGGGTGAGGATGACAACACTAAGGCGATCGACCGGCCATCCGGCGAGAACGCCGGTGCGCTGTTTAGACCCGGCCGTTCGGACAGGAGTTCACGTCGTCCCGTGTAGATATTCTGCCAATAGATGGCCGGACGCTGGTTTTCGAAAGATACATAGGTCAGATACTTGCCGTCCGGTGACCAAGCCGGTGACATAATGGGTTCGTTGGAATCGAATATTGTCTGTGGATTTGCGCCGTCAGAATCCGCCACCACCAACGCATAGTGACTGTCCTTGCCGGCTTTACCCGAAACTTCCACATAGGCGATGCGCGTGGCGAACGCGCCGCGCTGGCCGGTGAGCTTCTGGTAAATCAGGTCACTGATCTTGTGGGCGGTCCAGCGCAGACCTTGGGGTGTGGTGAGCACGCTCAGTCCCAGGAGTTGCTGGCCGGTGTACACGTTGAATAACTGGAATTCCACCTGGTAATTACCGTTGCCGGCGGGTTTGATACGGCCGATCACCAGATCATTTACCGCCAATATCCGCCAGTTGGTGAAATTGATGGCGCTGGCTTCGCTGGGTTTCTCCAGCATGGATTTCACGGGGATCGCCTTGAAACGGCCGCTGCGGGTGAGGTCAGCGCCGATAACCGCGGCCACATCGGTATTGGGCACCGGGCCTTGCACCTGCCAGGCGAACGGCACAATGGCCACCGGCACGGCAGTACTCACGCCCTTGGTGATCTGAATTTCCAGTACTGCATGGGATGCGCTTAATGGAAATAGTGCCAGGCCCACGATCAATAAAAATCTGCGCCACATATCAGTTACTCGAGTTGGTCTGCGGTGTAAAGTTTAATACGAATACTCGCTGGAAGAGCGACGGATCCGGCGGCGGTGGCAAAGGTGATGAGCGCAATACCGCAGTTACAACAGATTGCTTCACGGCTTCATCTCCGTTGCAAGAGAGAACCTGCGCATTCGTCACGGTTCCACCCGGCACCTGTTCAACCTGTACCTTGCAACTCAAATCAGGAGGGCTGCTGGCAGGCTCGTTCCAATTGCTCTGCACTTTTTGTTTGACCAGCGCAGTCCATTGCTGCAGTAATGAAGCCATACGCGCATCCCGGGCCCGCTCCTCCACGGCAATTTCCTTCTGTAACTGCGCGCGGCGGCGAGCTGATTCCGCATTCTGACGCTTTTTCGCCTGGGCGGCTGCTTCCACCTTGAGCTTGGCGAGATGATCCTGTTCCGCCTGGGCCTGTTTCTGCAGGTCCGCCAGCTTCTGATCGAGCGCCTGCTGGGCCGCCGCCTGCTGCTGTTTGAGCTGCGCAACCTTCTGTTCCTCCTGCTGCCGCTCGCTCTTGGCGGCCGCTGCCTGTTGCTGCAACTGCTGGGCGGCCTGCTGTTTCTGTTTATCCTGTGCCCGCAACAACGCCATCTGCTGCTGGATAAGCTTCTGATCCACCACCGTGGCCTGCACCGGCTGAGCCGTGCTGCCCTTGCCGCCCAAGGAGGGTAGCGTCGAATTGGTCCAGTGGATGCTCAGTACCAGCAATACCACGAAGGCCACATGCAGCAGCACCGAATAAATCCAGGGCAGCAGGCGTTGTGTGCCGGTTTCCACGATTGCTACCATCAGGTCTTGCCGGTGATTTCCACACGCGGCACGTCGTTGGGGTTGGTTTCGAGGCCGACGCTGGCCGCTCCGGCCGCTTGTAACAGCGTCATGCCGCGCAGCACCGAATCATAGCGGGCATCCTTGTCGCCCCGCACCACCACATGAGTTCCCGGTTTCAGCTTGAGTACCGCCGTGACCGTGGCCACCACCAGTTGCGCATCGATGGGTTGATCCGGATGGGCTCCGATATTGAGATAATACCTGCCGTCGGCCGTCACCGTCAGCACTACTGGTGTCTCGTTAGCCTTGAGGTCCAGCGGCTTGGCGCTGGCCTTGGGGAGATTCACCTTCACGCCCTGGCTCAGCAACGGCGCGGTCACCATGAAGATGATCAACAGTACCAGCATCACGTCGATGTAGGGCACCACGTTGATCTCGCTCATCATGCGCCGTTTGTTGCGCCGCCCCGTCATATTTGCCTACCCCTGGGGAGCAACACGTGAACCCACGTGCCGTTGCAGGATGGTGGAAAACTCATCCAGGAAACTGTCGAAGCGGGTTTCCAGACGCTCCACATGATTGGCGAAGCGGTTATAGGCAATCACCGCGGGAATGGCGGCGAACAATCCCATGGCCGTGGCAATGAGGGCCTCGGAAATACCCGGCGCCACCATGGAGATGGTGGCCTGCTGAACGTTACCGAGACCGTGAAAGGCATTCATGATGCCCCAGACGGTGCCGAACAGACCCACATAGGGGCTGGTGGAGCCTACGGTAGCCAGGAACGCGAGACTCTCTTCGAGCCGGTCTACCTCCCGGATCTGGGCTACGCGCATGGCCCGGCGCGAGCCTTCGATGATCATGCCCTGAGCGTCACCCTGTTTGCGCAGCCGCGCGAATTCACCGAAGCCGGCCTCGAAGATGCTTTCCATACCGCTCTCGGCCCCGGAACCGCTGATTTCCTTGTAGATCAAGGCGATCTCGCCACCGGACCAGAAGCGTTTCTCGAAGCTATCGGTAGCCGCACGCGCTTCCTTGAGCATGCGGTACTTGCGGAAGATCACCGCCCAGGACGCCAGCGAGGCTGCCACCAGGATCAGCAGCACGATTTTCACCACCAGGCTGGCGTGCAGGGCGATTTCGAGAAAGGATTCTTGGCCGTTCATGTTATGCAAGCTCCGCCACGATCTCCCGCGGCAAGGGTTGGGGTTTAATGGTCATACATTCCACGCAAGCCGCACGCACGTCGGCGGAACACACCAGCGCATTGCCAGCCGAGACCGCATGGATCGTCTGATTGAATATCAGACTGGCACGCTTAATGTCAGTTACTTTCACGCTTACCGCAAGCTCATCGTTGAAGCGTGCCGGCCGATGGAAGTCCAGCCGCATGCCTACCACCACAAACTGGATGCCGAGCCGCTCACGCATCTCATCCTGCTCGAAACCCAGGTGCCGCAGCCATTCGGTGCGCGCTCGTTCCAGAAATTTGAGGTAATTGGCGTGATATACCACCCCGCCAAGATCGGTATCCTCGTAATACACGCGCACCGGCCAAGTAAAAACAGCGCGCGCTGCTGCCGTCGGTGCAATGTTCCGTGTTTTGAGACCCTGTGCATCAGGTCCGGTTCCCCTGTGCATCACTTTAATCCTGTCGTCCGTCAAAAAGATCCGGGGAGATTTCACGCTGTGGCGGCTTCAGACCGAAATGCTGATACGCGGTCTTGGTGGCCATACGGCCGCGGGCGGTACGCATCAGGAATCCCTGCTGGATCAGAAACGGCTCCAGCACATCTTCGATGGTGCCGCGTTCTTCACCGATGGCGGCCGCAAGGCTATCCACGCCCACCGGTCCTCCGTCGAATTTTTCGATGACTGCCAGCAACAGCTTGCGATCCAGCATGTCAAAGCCATGCATATCCACATCCAGCAGATCCATCGCCTGGTGGGCGATGTAGGCGCTGATTTTGCCGTCCGCCTTGACCTCGGCGAAATCCCGTACTCGCCGCAATAGCCGGTTGGCGATGCGCGGAGTACCACGCGATCGCGCGGCGATCTCACGGGCGCCTTCGGGATCAATACTGAGAGCCAGAATGCGTGCCGAACGCGTGATGATGTGGGTCAGTTCCTCGTGACTGTAGAACTCCAGACGCTGCACGATGCCGAAGCGATCGCGCAACGGCGAAGTCAGCAAACCGGCACGGGTAGTGGCGCCCACCAGGGTGAACGGCGGAACGTCCAGTTTGATGGAACGCGCCGCTGGACCTTCGCCGATCATGATGTCGAGCTTGTAATCCTCGAGTGCGGGATACAGCACTTCCTCCACCACCGCACTCAGACGGTGGATTTCATCCACAAATAACACGTCGCGCGGCTCGAGATTCGTCAGCAGTGCCGCCAGATCGCCGGGGCGTTCGAGCACCGGACCCGATGTCTGGCGCAGATTCACACCCAACTCGTGGGCAATGATGTGGGCGAGGGTGGTCTTGCCGAGGCCCGGTGGACCGAAGATGAGCACGTGATCCAGCGCCTCACCGCGTTTTTTGGCGGCCTGGATAAAAATCTGCATTTGCTCGCGCACCGCCTGCTGACCTATGTAATCAGCAAGCGTGCGTGGCCGGATGGCGCGGTCCAGGACCTCGTCTTCCGGATTGCTTTTCGATGTCATCAGACGTTCATTTGTCATAGGTATTTATCAGCCGCCGCGCGCAGCGTTTTGCAGGGCCCGACGGATAATCTCCTCGCTGCTGATGCCGGTTTCCTGGATGGCCTGCAGCATGTGACTGGCTTCCTGCGGCTTGTACCCCAGGCTCACCAGCGCCGACAAGGCCTCCTCGCGCGGATTCATCTTACCCATGACGCTAGCCGTGTTACCGGCGGCTTCGTCCAGGCGATCACGCATTTCAACCATCAGACGCTCGGCGGTCTTTTTGCCGATGCCCGGCAGGCGCGTGAGCGCCGCCGTGTCGCTATCACGCACGCAGCGCACAAAACTGTCCACGCTGACGCCGGAAAGAATGGTGAGCGCCAGACGTGGACCTACGCCGTTCACGCGGATCAACGCACGGAACAAGCGGCGCTCCGTTTCGGTGCCGAACCCGAACAGGATATGCGCATCCTCGCGTACCACCAGATGGGTATACAGCAGCACTTCGGCACCGGTATCCGGCAGATCATAAAAGGTGGACATGGGCGCCTCCACCTCGTAGCCCACACCATGCACATCGATCAGAAGATGCGGCGGCTGCCGATGCAGGATCAGGCCGCGCAGGAAGCCGATCATCGGCCGCCGCCCTGCCCGGCTGCGAGCCGCAGACGCAGCGTGCGGCTGTGGGCATGGCAGATGGCCACCGCCAGGGCGTCGGCGCTATCCACCTGCAAACGGCCCTGCAAGCCCAGCAGAATCTTCACCATATGCTGCACCTGCTCCTTGCCGGCACTGCCCTTGCCGGTGAGTGCCAATTTCACTTCCCGCGGCGTGTATTCATGCACCGACAGCTCCTGTTTAAGCGTAGCGCAGATAGCCGCCGCGCGCGCCTGCCCAAGTTTGAGAGCACTGTCGGCATTCTTGTGCACAAAAGCCTTCTCAACCACCAATTCCAAGGGCTTGAATTCCTCCACCACCACGGCAACGCCAAAAAATATCTCCCGCAAGCGTTGCGGAAATTCGTCAGCCGAGGTGCGAATGCAGCCACTGGCTATATGCTTCAGGTTCTGACCTTCGCTATCCACCAGGCCGTAACCCGTGGATAGAGAACCCGGATCAATACCGAGAATTCTGATGACGCGGTTCACTCAAGCGCGCCGGTCATGATGCTTGCAGAACCTCGTCCGGGAACTCGGCATTGGAATATACCGTCTGGACATCATCCAGGTTCTCGAGGGCCTCCAATAATTCCAGCACCGTTTGCGCGTGGAGCGTATCCAGCGGCACAGAGATGGATGCACGCAAAGTGATTTCCGCCGATTCCGCCTTCAATCCCGCCTTCTCCATGGCGGTCTTGACCGCCTGAAACGCCGAAGGATCCGTCAGCACCTCAAACCCCTGCTCGCTGCTAACCACGTCCTCCGCCCCCGCGTTCAGGGCCGCTTCCATAACCTTATCCTCGCCTCTACTGACGTCAAATAAAAGCACACCGCATTTGTTGAAAAGATAACTCACGGAACCGTCCGCACCCAGGTTGCCGCCGTGTTTAGAGAATGCGTGCCGCACCTCGCCTACGGTACGGGTATGGTTGTCCGACAGACATTCCACAATGATGGCCACGCCGCCAGGCCCGTAACCTTCGTAGCGGATCTCTTCGTAGGCCACATCCTGCGTTTCACCGGAGCCGCGTTTGATGGCGCGCTCGATAGTCTCCCGGGTCATATTGGCGGTGAGCGCCTTGTCCACCGCCAGCCTGAGGCGTGGATTGGAATCCGGATTCGGATCGCCGTGACGCGCGGCGCTGGTGATTTCGCGAATTAGGCGCGTGAACAGCTTGCCGCGCTTGGCATCCTGGGCATTCTTGCGATGTTGGATGTTCGCCCATTTGCTGTGACCCGCCATGCAATCACCCATCCCGTAGCATGTCAAAATGAGAGATCAAGACCGACCATGAAGGTGCTGTCCAAGGTCAGCGTACTGGTATTAGTGAAGGCCGCTGAAATATGGCGGTAGCCCACGTACAATTCCGCGTTGCGGAGTATTTCATAACCGGCATTCACGCTGTATTGCAAATAGCGATCGGCATTATTGAATGAGACAATCTTGGGCGCGTAATAGAGCTCGCCACCGATGGTGAAGCGATTGTAACTTGGCCATGTATAGTTGAAACGTCCCCCCAGTCCCAGCACCGTGCCGTTACCGCTGTTCTGCTTGGGACTGATAAAAAATAATTTGCCGCCCACCGCAAAAATAAATGGTGAGCCCACTGGATTGGAATTCCCCACCACTTGCAGGCCAACATTGCCGATATCCACGGAACCGGTGTGATGCAGGTAGCCGACATCGCCTTCCAATCCGGTATTGGTGAGACTGGCGGAATAATTGATGGACGCGGCATTGCTGCCAAGGTTGATGTCCAGATTATTCGCCTGCACGGCAAATGCCGCGAGGGCCAACGCCACAAAAAGGCTTGTACTGCGTAGCAACATGGGGAGTCTCCTCTAGTGTGGAAGGCAAGGCTGATGAAAGTGCATATATAATAACGTTAAACGCCTGGGTCCTGCAGCTTTTTAAGCTTATTGCCACGCCCACGCCGCTCCCCTCAGTCGCATTGTCCACAACTCAACTCGTGAAATTCATCCATCCTCTGGCGACTGGAACTGGCGCCACTGGACATGATCAATTGCCGCCACCCGCTTCTGCGGATTTCAATAATCCAACCACCTGGGTATCGGCGGTTTGATGATTGCGTGGCTCACCGTTTTATGGCGACGCTGGCTGGACTGTGACCTAGTCAGCTCCCAGAGGCTCATATATTTTCCTGGCGCCGTCGGTGACGCTCGCGTGTACTGACGCCTATTTGGCTGGCCGCGGACATAGCCTGCGGTGTCCCATAAGCTGGCGGGGGTTCCCTTCGTGCGTTACATATACTAGATTCCGGCCCTGACAAGAACGAGGAACAGGTCATCCGAGGTCAACCCCGCAACCAGCCCCAGCACTCCTTCGCCGTCCGCATCAGCCGGTTTGTCGGTTATATGCTGCTCTCGGTGATTCCCTTCCTGGTGGCGGGACTGATTGTATGGCACCAGCGGCGTGCGCCAACCACCCCGATGCCGCTTATCGCAGAGGTCGAACTGATACCCATCAAGCCACCGTCCGCTGCGGCCTTGGAAAATATCTTCTCCAGTCAGGATTATTCATGGCCACCCCAGGACACGGTGCCGCCCTATGCCATTGAAACCCTTCCGTATGGACTCGATACCCTCGGCAAACAGGAAAAGAAAACCGTATTTTTCCGTGCGCTGTTACCCATCGTGCTGGCGGAGAACCTGCGTATCTGGCGCCAGCGGGTGTTTGTATTGCAGCAATTCGGTCAGGGTGTCATTGATCCCCAATCCGACGCTGGCCAGGAAATGCTCGCCATTGCGGTCCAATACCGGGTCGAGGGCGATCTCAACGATCCGAAAGTGCGCGAGATTCTGCTCAACCGGGTGGATACCGTACCGGTGGCACTGGTGCTGGCTCAGGCAGCCCAGGAAAGCGGTTGGGGTACCTCGCGCTTCGCCCTGGAGGGCAATAACCTGTTCGGCATCTGGACCTGGGATGTGGACCAGGGCAGCGTGCCGGTCAATCGTCCCGGCGACGCCAACCATTTGGTGCGTGTTTATCCGAACGTGCAGGCCTCGGTGCGCGCTTACCTGCACAACATTAATATCGGTTTTGCCTATGTGGACTTCCGCACGCTACGTGCACAGATGCGTGCCAGCGCTAAACCACTGGACGCCTTGCAATTGGCC
>DAHVFI010000115.1 GCA_027317045.1 Gammaproteobacteria bacterium | reverse complement strand
ACTCCATGCAGAGCCGTGCGCAGAAAGGCATGGCTGCCACATGAAAGTCATGATCCTGGCCGCTGGCCGTGGCGAACGCCTGCGGCCGCTCACGGATTCCACACCGAAACCCCTGCTGGAAGTACACGGCAAACCGCTGATCGTCCAGCATCTGGAACGGCTGCGGTCTGCCGACCTCACGGAAATTGTGATCAATATTGCCTGGCTGGGCGATAAGATAAAAAATTGCCTGGGCGATGGTTCGCGCTATGGCGTACACATCCGGTATTCCGAGGAACCGGCTGGCGCACTGGATACCGGGGGTGGGATTTTCAAGGCCCTGCCGCTGCTGGGCAGTGAGCCATTCCTGGCGGTGAATGCAGACGTCTTTACGGATTTCCCATTCGAGAGCCTGAAATCGGTGATAAAACAAGGCGATCTTGCGCATCTGGTCATGGTTGAAAATCCGGCGTACCACCCTAACGGGGATTTTCATCTTGCAGCTGACGGACGCCTGTATGCGGATATTGAGCCGCGCCTTACCTACAGCGGCATCGGTATTCACGATCCGATGTTTTTCAAGGATTGCAGTCCCGGAAAGTTCCCGATGTTGCCATGGTGGCAGAAAGCCATGCGAAGCGGACGCGTCGGTGGGCAGATGTATTCAGGCACATGGAGAGATATCGGCACGATTGAAGAATTACGCGCTGCCTCGTGATTAATATTGAATAATTGCCAAGCCAAGATAGGGACTCGAAGCGTTTGTGCCAACCAACACGAACCCACCTGGCGTTATCGGATAAATGGCAAAAGGCGAACTACTGCCGCCGTTGCTGATAAGCGTGGCTGTGCCGCGCACGCTGCTATTCAGCATATAAGTTCCACTGAGGGACAGCAGGGACGATACCGAACCATTCAAATTTTCAATCAGGTTTCCCGTAAGATTTCCTTGGCCGTCGGCCGATAGAATACCAAGCCCCAGTAACAGTGATGTGGAGCTTGCCTGGCTGATTAAAGCGAATCCGTAATGTGCATGCAAGGAAGAATTGCTGAACGCAGTTCCTTGTGGCTGTGAAGTGATGGAGCCAGCTGCCACAATACTGGAATTCATGGTCATGATTTGTGCTTGAGCTGGGGAACTCATGTAAAACACATAAGTTTGTGGGGCATTTTGACCCTGATTATTGATAGTGAGCGTCCCGCGGCCGGTGCCCGCAGCATCGAGAGCATATGTGCCGGGTGGAGTGATATTGGCTACATTGCCAGGTGTATTGATATCTTCAGTGATGTTTCCGAGATTCCCCTGTCCGTTTGGGTTGAACTGACCCGCCTGCACGAAGCCCTGTGTTGGGCTGGCACCGCCCGCAAAGAAGACATAACCGCCAATGAGCGAGGCATTGTTGAAGACCATTGCCTGTTGGGCTGAGATGCTGCCGCTGATGGGTAGGGAAGAGTCAGAAGACAGGATTATTAAATCCGTCGCATCTTGTACGTAAAAACTGTAGGTATATGAAATTGTATTATAAATAAGAGTTAAGGTGCCGTGACTATTGCTGCCGTCGAAGGTGTAACTGCCGGTGAGGCTGGCATTTACAAGTGGATTCTGGCCATTGATATCTACAGTGCCGCTTGTAAGTGAGCCGTTGCTGGCAATAAAGCGGCCAAGTTCCGCAAAGGGTTGCTTGACGGAATTAGCGCTCCCTAGGCTGAATATGTATGGACCACTAAGGGTGCTTACACTGCCAGCATTTTGGCTTTGAGGCGCAAAGTTGCCGCTCGCGATGGTCTGGTTGTCAGTGCTGATAAAGTTTGCTTCGCTCCCGGACAACAGCGCAAACTGAGTATTGATACCTCCCAGGGTTATGGTGCCGAAACCATTGGGAGTGATGCTATAGGTGCCATTGAATGGAATTTTTGTCTGGGCGCTGGATCCATTGTTGATATCCTGCAATCCACTGCTGATTTGACCTGCGCCATTGGCGCTGAATTCGCCGATGGCATTCCAAGGCGTGCCGGAACTCAGCCCACCCATGCTGAACACATACGCGCCCTTCAACGAAGCATTGGAATAGCCGATGCTGAGGGTGGCCGTGCCTGACTGACTGGTATTGCTCTGTTCGATGGCCGTGATTGTGACTTTGCCGCCGGGGGGTGGCAGATCCGGGGCGGTGTATAAGCCGCTCTGAGAAATTGTGCCGATACTGTTATTGCCGCTACTAATGCCGTTTACCTGCCAGGTGAAAGCCGTGCCGCCGTCGACTGCTGTGGCCGTCATTTGTCGGCTGGCACCGGCCAGTACCTGAATACCGGAAGGTATCACTGTGACGCCTGATGATCCGGATGAACCACCCGAACCGCCGCCACAACCGGCAAGCAGCAACAAAGTACTCGCCAGAATCAGCAGCTTGATGGTTTTCGGCATGGCAACATCCCCCTGTCTCAGAGGTTACACATAGTATCCTTATGCTTCGCAGGCGTCACATAGGTAACTGAATGCGTAGGTTTTCTAAGGAGTTGAATATCTCTAGGAATGGAATTTGCGGAAATCTTGAGAACGTAGTTTATCTATTCATCGCCAGAGAGTGCTGATGCTTTAATCCTTAAAGCTCTCCCAGCCCTCATAATTTAAGTTCCGCCGTATAGGCCACGTTCAGACCGAATAGCCCCATATAAAGATAGCTGCCGGCGGCACCGCCAAAAGCTCCTGAGACATCTTTTGAACTTTCATAAGCCAAGCCGTTCATGACGCCTGGGCAGCCCGTTCCGCTGGTGAGGTAATTTACAAAGAACAAGTTCGTGCCTGGATCCTGCTGCACAAGACTGCCACTGATGCTGCAGCCGTAGCCGTCATTACCACTAAAGGTGCCGTCCGCATTGAGCGTGAGGACCAGGGAGGTGGATGCTTTGCCGGTGTAATAACCATTCCATTGCCCCTGCAAACCCATGATAGACGGGGTTCCTGCATACGGCACATCGGTATTCAAGGTTAAATTACCGTTCAGGCCGGTAAGCGCAGCGGTAGTAGGATCAATGCCGGCAAGGCTTGCTTGCATGCTTGTCGCAGTAGCTGTCGAGGTATAGGTGCCGCTGACAGAAAAGGTATCAACGCGGTTGCCATCTGAAAATGTCTGTCCCGGCGACGCCGTACCGATGGCCGTGCTGGTGAACGGCGATTGCCCGGGAACATTTTCGATCAGAAATACATTTCCCTGATTGTCGGCAAAGTAGCCAAAACCGCCTGATGCTACGGCGCCGGTAACGGCGATCTGACTGCCCCCATTAAGGCTGTAGGTTCCTGACCAAGGACCGGGAACGACTTGCAGAATAACGGTCGTATTGTTGGGACTGGAGGAGCTTGAACTGCTGCCACAGCCAGTAACCAGGGTGCAAATAAACACCGCAACGAAGATCGTGGTTTTCTTCAACAACATGGGAAATATTTACTCCTCTGCTGGGCGGCATTATCTGCTACTTTGCGGGAACTTGCCTATAGGATCATTACCGGATTGCTGATTTCTGTACTTTGGACTCTGAAATAGGTGTATTTATCGAGGCCACGAGTATCAAAGTACTTGTAGTTAAAACGTTCTCATATTCAGAAAAATTCTGAAAACGCTGCCAAGTATTTATACGATTTCTTCAAATTTAAATTAGTTGCCAATTAAAATTGGCAGTGAAGAAACCGCGGCCATGATTTATCCATCGCAAACGTAACGGCGCTTCTTTGCCTCCAGCCGAGTACCAACAATTTGTCCGATGCGGCAGCCACTAGTACTGGTAGACCAGTGCGCCGATCACGGGCGAGCCGCCTTCACCCAACAGGATCACCGAACTGTTTGAAATGGGGTAAAAGGCAAAATTTGTGCTTGCCCCGCCGCTGGTGATCAGGGTGGCTATACCGCGCGTGGAGGTGTTGGTCGTCAGGGCCGTGACCGCATAGGTGCCGGTGACGGACAGCTGGCCCGTGCTTGTGCCGTTGTCATTGGTATTTTCGAAGCCGACCAAAGCACCATTGCCATTTAAGCTGAGGAGACCAACTGCTGACGACGGTGTAGTGGAACCCACTGGACTTGTTAGCGTGAGAGTGTAGTTCCCAGCCAGGGTAGCGGTGGAATAGCCGCCGCTTTGAAAGAACAACTCTCCACTTGCATTGACGTTGGTATCGGTGGTCAAAAGAAAGGCGGCGCTGGGAGATATGAAATAATATACATAATTGGTCGTACCGCTGCTGCCCGACAGTGTGATGGTGCCGCGTCCGAATGCATAGCTGGTAAAGCTGCCGGTCACCGTGGCATTGGTGGTAATGCCGCCAGCCTCATTAATATCATCGGTACCGGCATTAATATTGCCGCTGATCGTCGTATCGGTGGCAAACCCGCCCGCAATGCCGTAAGTCGCGGTTCCGTTGTTGCCTGCGGCATAAAATACATAACCTCCCGTGAGCACAGTCGTGGAGGTGACGGACTGTTGTTGAAACACTGTGCCGCTCAAATTGCCCAAGGTATCCGTCTCAATGAACTGAAGCTGTGTGGGTGAGACGATATAAAAATCGTAAGTGCGGGTGCCGGTGGAGTCCGTAAAGGTGGCGGTACCGCGACCGTTGCCGCTGATACTGTAAGAACCGGTAAAAGGCTGGTTTGCCGTCGTTCCCCCATCATTCAGATCCTCTTCTGCATTAGTAAGCGCAGTGGATCCATTGGTTACGAAAGTTCCAACGGCATTGAGTAGCTTTCCTGACGAGCCAGTTCCTGTAAAACTGAAAACATAGGGGGCATTCAGGCTCGTGAGGGTCAAGGCCGTCGTCAACTGTGGATAAAAGGTGCCAGTTGCGACACTGCCGGTATCGGTGCGGGTCGCAACGGCTTGTCCCTGGTTATTCAGTGTGAATGACATAGTGACACTGCCCTGTGTACTGGTGAAAGTAGCGGTCCCTTGTCCATT
>DAHVFI010000111.1 GCA_027317045.1 Gammaproteobacteria bacterium | reverse complement strand
GTGCATCATACGCCGGCCAACCCGGCGCCTGCGTGGAAACCGGCGCGGATAAGGATAACTCGTGCACCGGAACGAGCTGGGTTCGGTTGCAGGGCAGCGTAGAGCCTAAAGCTACCAGCATGATCGTAACTGGCAAGGTGGATTGGAAGCAGAACGACAATATCGTCATCAGCTCGACCGATTATTTGCCGGGTCATGCGGAGCAGTTGGTTATCAGCGCACCGCCGGAACCTAGTGGCGCCAACACGAAGATTACATTTACCAACGCGGCTCCGGGCGTCACCGGCCTGCAATGGCCGCATAACGGGGATATCCTTAGCCTGTCCAATACCACCTACCCCGGAATCTCACGTCTGGGGCTAAACGTGAGCTCCGCCGACACCCGCGCTGCGGTAGGATTGTTGACCCACAGCATCCGTATCATTTCCGAGGGCGATACGGCGCCGGTTGCGCCTGATTACACGACCACCTTCCCTGCGGCGCCGACCGACGGCTCGACCGGGTATTTTTTCGGCGGCCACACTATCGTTCGCCAGGGCTTCCTGAGCTACCAGGTGCAGGGCGTGGAGTTTTATCATCTAGGCCAGGGCGGAGCGATCATGCACTATCCGGTGCATTTCCACATGGCGCGCCAGACGCCACAAGGCGCAACGCCTGTAACATTCGTGAAGGACAGTTCAGTTTGGGATTCGATGACGCGGTGGATGGTAATCCACGCGACCCAGGGTGTGCTGCTCGCGCGCAACGTTGGGTACGCATCGATCGGGCATGGCTACTACCTGGAGGACGGAACCGAGACCGGAAACCAACTGTATGCCAACCTGGGGGTTTTTGCGCGTGCGGCAGTCGCAAATGCTCAGAATCCACGACGGGTTCCGGGCATCCTGACCGCTACCGACACGAGTTGTACGGCTCACGATAAGACCTGCGCTTTGGGCTACGACAACTTCCCTTACTACTCGGACTCGAACCATCCGTCTGTATTCTGGATCATGAACGGGATGAACGACTTCGAGTACAACATGGCCGCCGGCGCGGGCACTTGCGGCACCTGCTACTGGTTTGTGCCGGGTGCGGTTAGCGGGCTGTCGCAAACCGAGAAATGGTACGGTTATGCCGGCGAACAATTAGGGAGCCTGCCTAGTACCATTCCACCCTTCACCGATCGCGGGGGTACAACTCCGCTTGAGACATTTGTCGGCAACTCTTGCAGCTCGGCGATGGAAGCGTTCATGGAGATCGGCAACAGCGCCGTATGCCTCGGCGTCAACC
>DAHVFI010000105.1 GCA_027317045.1 Gammaproteobacteria bacterium | reverse complement strand
CCAGTGCTCAGTGGTATCCAAGGGGAAATAAAACAATGAAGATGCCGAATCATTTAAAATGCGGTTTACTCCTAAATAAACACTGCCTGTCCCATACGACATAGATAAATATGGAGATCCAGCGGGATGTAATGCAATACGACGTGGTGATCGTAGGCGCCGGGCCCGCCGGCCTTGCCGCCGCCATCCGTCTGAAGCAGCTCAAGCCCGATACCCGCGTATGCGTGCTGGAAAAGGGTTCCACCGTGGGCGCCCACATTCTGTCCGGCTGCGTCATGGAGCCGGCGCCGCTGGATGCACTGTTGCCGGACTGGCGCAAGACGCCACCCGCCATCTGCGTGCCGGCGGCGAAAGACGAGTTCGTGCTGCTGACCAAAACCCGCCGTATCCGGCTGCCCACGCCGCCGCAAATGCACAACCACGGCAACGTCATCATCTCGCTGGGCAGTCTGTGCGCCTGGCTCGCGCAACAGGCGGAAGTCCTGGGCGTGGAAGTGTTCCCCGGCTTCCCCGCCGCCGCGCCGCTGATTGAAAACGGAAAAGTCATGGGTGTGCGCTGCGGCGACATGGGCCGGAACAAGGACGGCACGCCGGGACCGAACTTTACCGCCGGCGTGGATATTCATGCGGGTGTCACGGTGCTGGCGGAAGGCTGCCGCGGCAGTGTCAGCAAGCAACTCATAAAGGAATTCAAACTGGATGCGGATTGCTCGCCGCAAACCTATGGCATCGGCTTCAAGGAACTCTGGCAACTGCCGCCGGGACGAGTAAAGCCCGGTTACGTCCAGCACAGCATTGGCTGGCCGCTGGACTCGAAGACCTACGGTGGCAGTTTTCTCTATCACCTGGACCATGACCGGGTGTATGTGGGATTCGTGGCGGAACTCGATTACCAAGACCCGGACTTCAAGCCCTTTGAAGCTTTCCAGCAATTCAAGAACCATCCCAGCGTGAAGCCGCTGCTGGACGGCGGCGAAATCCTCTCTGCCGGCACCCGCGCGCTGATTGAAGGTGGTTTGCAATCATTGCCGAAACTGGAGATGCCCGGTGCGCTGCTGGTGGGCGACGCCGCCGGCACTCTCAACGTACCCAAGATCAAGGGCGTGCATATGGCGTTGCGCTCAGGCATGCTCGCGGCGGAACACCTCGCTGAACACAACAGCAGTGAAGGCTTTGATGCGCGCTGGCGGAGTTCGCCTTCCGCCAGGGAACTCCACAAAGTTCGCAACATCCGTCCCGGGTTCCACAGAGGCTTGTGGTTCGGACTGCTCAACGCGGCGCTGGAAACCATCACCTGCGGCAAGCTGCCGTGGACACTCAAAAATCATGCGGACTGGAGAAACCTGAATAAGCTCAGCGAGAATCCTTCAAAATCAGAAGACTACGTGACCCGCACACTGCCGCCGCGGGACCGGCTCGCGTCGGTGTTCTTCGCCGCCACCCATCACGACGAACACCAGCCGGCGCACCTTAAAGTACCGGACACCAGCATCTGCGTTGGCCGTTGCGTCACCGAGTACGCCAACCCCTGCACCCGCTTCTGCCCCGCACAGGTGTATGAGATGGCCGAGGAAAACGGCAAGAAACGTTTGCAGATCAATGCCGCCAACTGCGTGCACTGCAAGACCTGCGATATCAAGGATCCCTACGAGAACATCCTCTGGACCACGCCGGAAGGCGGCTCCGGGCCGAATTATCAGAACTTATGAACCGTGAGGAAGTGAGACATCAGGGGTGAGGTGAGAAAGTCATAACCCCCATTCTGACAAAAACTCCTCACCCCTCGCTTTGTCGTCATCAAAAAGTACCAACGAAATTACAATAGTGTGAGCATGCAAATGAAAATACTGGTCGGGATCAAGCGCGTCATTGATTTCAGCGTGCGCGTGCAAGTGAAGAAAGACGGTACGGGCGTCGTCAGCGACGGCGTGAAAATGGGGATCAACCCCTTCGATGAGATCGCGCTGGAGGAAGCGCTGCGCATCCGCGAGCGCGGCACCCAGGCTGAGATAGTGGCCATGAGCATCGGCCCAGCGGACTGCCAGCAGCAGTTACGCACGGCGCTGGCCATGGGCGCCGACCGCGCCTTGCTGGTGCAGAGCACAGATACCATCCAGCCGCTCATGGCGGCGCGCATATTCCACGAACTGGTGAAGCGCGAAAACGCCGACCTGGTGATACTGGGCAAGCAGGCCATAGATGACGACAGCAACCAGACCGGCCAGATGCTGGCGGCCCTGTGGGACCGGCCGCAGGCGACCTTTGCCTCCAAAGTGGAATTCAAGGACAAGACGCTGACCGTCACCCGCGAGGTGGATGCGGGTCTCGAAGTGATCGCGGTGGACCTGCCCGCGGTGCTCACCACCGATCTGCGGCTCAACACGCCGCGCTTCGTGAAGATGCCGGACATCATGAAAGCCCGAAGCAAACCTCTTCAGGTCCTGAAACCAGAAGAACTGGGCGTCATCACCGCGCCGAAACTGGAAGCCACAAACTACGCGCCGCCGCCCCAGCGTGTGGGCGGCAAGAAAGTCGAAGACGTTCCGGCACTGATTAGGGCACTCAAACAGCGGGGGGTGCTGTGATGAATAGAATACTGGTCATCGCCGAACACGACGGCAAGAAACTCAATCCCGCCACCGCCAAGGCAGTAAGCTGCGCGTCGGCTGTTGGCGGGGAAATTGACGTGGCGGTGTTTGCCGCGAATGCCTCCGCTATGGCGGCGGCTGCCGCAAAACTCAAAGGCGTGAAGCGCGTGCTCAAGATCGAGCGCGCCGAAAACGTCCATCAGTTGGCCGCCGTGCTGACGCCACAGATCGTCAAACTCGCCGCCGGCTACACCCACGTGCTCGCGCCTTCCACCACCTTCGGCAAGGACGTGCTACCGCGGGCCGCGGCGTTCTTGGGCGTACAGCAGGTGAGCGACGTAATGAAGGTGATTGACGCGACGACGTTCGAGCGGCCCATGTACGCGGGCAACGCTATCGTTACGGTGAAGGTGCCACCTTCACCGTGCATTGTGGCAACGGTGCGCACTGCTTCCTGGCAGGCCTGCAGCGAAGACGGTAATGCTGAAATAACTGCCGTTAGCACTGATGCTGTGATTCCGAGTCACACCCGTTTCGTGGAACTCAAGGCCGATGTGAGCGACCGCCCTGATCTGCAATCGGCCCCGCGCGTGGTCTCCGGCGGCCGCGGCGTCGGCAGCAAGGAAAACTTCGCCGTCATCTACAAGTTTGCCGACAAGCTGGGCGCCGCCGTGGGCGCTTCGCGCGCCGCGGTGGACGCAGGCTTCGTGCCCAATGACCTGCAGGTGGGCCAGACCGGCAAGATCATCGCTCCGGAACTGTACGTGGCGGTGGGCATCTCCGGCGCCATCCAGCACCTCACCGGCATCAAGGACGCGCGCACCATCGTCGCCATCAACAAGGATCCGGACGCGCCCATCTTCCAAGTGGCCGACATCGGGTTGGTGGGGGATCTTTTCAAAATTCTCCCGGAGCTGGAGAAAGAGTTGGATAAAATCTGATCAAGATAGCGGGGTTTCGCCCCCGCGCGACGGGTCCCTTTTCTTTGCTTGTCCAAAGAAAAAGGACAAAAAGAAAGGACACCCCGGGACGCCGCGCTTCGCGTCCCCTGCGCACTTCCCTCGTTCGGGGCTTCGCAGACGGCACATCCCTGTGCCGCTGCGAAGGCTCGCCATCCCTGGCTTCGCCCGCTTCGCGGCCTGATCCTCACTCGGTCCAGTGCTCGGCGGTGTCCAAGGGGACTCAAGATAAAGAGAAAGAATGCTGGCATATGAATGCGGGCATTTCTTGAATACCCGTGGATTCCGCCGAGCCTCGCAGCCTGACGAAGAAAAGGCCCGCCCCTTTAGGGCGGGGCGAAGTGAGGACGACGAGCCGGCGCAGCGGTACAGGGATGTGCCGTCTGCGCCGCCCTGAGTCAGGCGAGAAGCGAGGGCACGCGGCTGAAATCCATTTGTGCCCAAATGGGTTTCAGCTAAGCGCGGAATCCCCGGGGGAATGGCTTTGGGCACTTTCGCCGAAACGAAAGTGCCCCGCCCGCGGGTACGGGAACCCGCATTCAATATCGCGGCGCAGCCGCATCCATCAGTTCTGTGCCAGCCGTTCAATCCAGCGATACAGCACGAAAGTCACCGCCACGAAGGTGGCGCCGCCGATCCAGATGGAGGCGGTTTCAAAACCCGGCCCGACCAATGCCAGCGGCGAGGAATTGCCGGAGAACGCCACGATGGCGGCGACCACCACTCCCAGCAGGCTTTCACCAACGATCAGTCCCGATGCCAGCAGCACGCCCAGCTGCTTGGTGGCATCCGGCTTGGGTGCCTTGTCGGCGCGGCGGTTGAACCACCAGCCGACGATCGCGCCCACCACCACCATGAGCGTGACGGAAGTCGGCAAGTAGATGCCCAGACCCACGGCTAGCGGCGGCAGGCGCATGGGCTTCGCGAACCGGGAGAGGATTCCATCGAACACGATGAGGGCGACACCAATCAATCCGCCGGTGCCGATCAGCGACCAGTCGATGTTGTTCTGGATCACGCCCTGAGCCAGCGCCGAAATCAGTCCGGCCTGCGGTGCCGGTAGTGCCGTCGCCGGATTGACTCCGGGCGCACCCAGGAATCCATAGGCATGATTGAGCAGATCCAGCACCGGCGGAATGATGAGCGCGCCGGCGATCACGCCCACTACCAGCGCCCACTGCTGTTTCGACGGCGTGGCATCCACCAGCTGACCGGTCTTCAGGTCCTGCAGATTGTTGTTGGCGATGGAAGCCACCGCGAACACGATGGCGGTGACGAACAGCGCGAATGCCACCAGCGCCTTGCCGGCTTCCGGCGGCAGATGTGACTTCACGCTCAGCACCAGCAGCAACGCGAAGATGACCACCACCAGAATACCGATACCGGACAGCGGGCTGTTGGAGGAACCAATGAGGCCGGCCATGTAGCCGCACACCGTGGATACCACGAAGCCGAGAATCACCACGAAAATCACGCCGCCCACGGTCAGCAGCAACGCATGCGAACCCAGTCCGCTGATGGTGCTGAAATGCCACAGCAGCCACGCCACCGGTACCAGGCAGCCCAGTGAAACCAGAGCCACCATGCCGATGGGGATGTCGCGTTCGGTGCGCGGCAGCGTGTCCGCCTGACCGGCTTTGCGCACCCGCGCGGCGGCCATGGCGCCCGCGAGTCCGCGGATGACCGGCTTGACCAAGGTGCCCAGAGTCCAGACGGCCGCCACACCGATGGTGCCGGCGCCCACGAAACGCACGTAGTGACTCCACGCGCCCTGGGCTACGTCGGCAGCCGCGCCTGCGGCAGGATGCAGCAAGGTGAAATGCGGCACTGCCCAACCCCAGCCGATGAGCGCGCCCACTCCCATAGCGATGCCGACCGACAGACCCACCAGGTGTCCGATGGCAAACAGTGCGAACGACAGGCTGAAATCATAGCCGGTGGCTCCACCCTTGCCGCCGATATGGAAATATTGGAATACGTCGCTTGCGAAGATCTTGGTCTGCACGATCACGTAGAACACCGCGGAAACGATCGAACCCACCACCACGGCTTTCAACCCGGCACCGCCCGATTCCACCGACTCGGCTGCGGCCGTCGAGGCCGGATTGGAGCCGACCTTGAGCACCTCGGCGCAAGCCACGCCCTCCGGGTACGGTAGATCGGAATCTGTCACCAGCGCGCGGCGCAGGGGAATGGTGTACATCACCCCCAGGATGCCGCCGGCGGCGCAGATGCCGAACGACATCCAGAACGGAAACCCGGTCCACCAGCCGACGATGATCAGGCCCGGCAGCACGAAGATGATCGAAGACAGGGTGCCGGCTGCCGAAGCCACCGTCTGTACGATGTTGTTCTCCTGCATGGTCACGCCGGGAAACCCGCGCAGGATGGCCATGGAGATGACCGCAGCGGGAATCGAGGTGGAGAAGGTGATGCCGGCCTTGAGACCGAAATAGACGTTCGCGGCCGTGAAGATCACCGTGATGATGACGCCGATGAGCAGGCCACGGATGGTGAATTCACTGAGCGACGTGATGCTGGCGGGTGATTGTTGTTGCACGCAGATTCTCCCAGTTGCCGGAACGACGTCTGCCCGTCCGCCGGACGGACCCCATCCCATTATTGCTGGTCAGCGGGGATGGCGCGGGCACGATAACCCATCTTTCCGCGCCTGTCTCGCCCCGTCGGGTAAAGGGCGCCCCGCTGATGCCATGCCTGGGATCTGGGCGGATCAGCCCTGCGCGATCTTTGCGCCAGCGAGCGCGCGGTGGCTTGCAGCCCGGCCGGCAGCAACCGTGAAACTCCGGTAAATTGAATGCAGCCGCAAGCCCCAGGAAACCTGAGATAATTTATTTTTGACCCATGTGACCCGGAACCGTTCCATGACCCAACCGCTTTGGACTCCAAGTAAGCAAGTCATCGAACACGCCAATATGACGAAATTCCTGGAGAAGGTGCGGCGACGCACATCCGGGGTCGGGGATTATCCGGCGCTGTACCGCTGGTCGGTTGAGCATCCGCAGCGCTTCTGGCCACAAGTGTGGGCCTTCTGCAACATCCAGGCTTCGCAAACCTGGGATCAGGTGCTGGTGGATGGGCACAAAATGCCAGGCGCCCGCTGGTTCACCGGCGCGCGCTTGAATTTCGCCGAGAACCTACTGCGCTACCGCGACCAACGCACCGCCCTGGTGTTCCGTTGCGAGCAGGATGACAAGCGCATCAGCCTCAGCTATCGCGCACTCTACGCACAGGTGGCGGCCTTGGCCGATGCGCTGAAGAAATCCGGCGTCCAGAGCGGCGACCGGGTGGCGGGCTTCATGCCCAACCGGCCGGAAACCGTCATCGCCATGCTGGCGGCCGCCAGTCTCGGCGCCACCTGGTCTTCGTGCTCGCCGGATTTCGGCATCAACGGTGTGCTGGACCGCTTCGGCCAGATCGAACCCAGGGTGCTTTTCACCTGCGACGGCTATTTCTATGCCGGCAAAACCGTGGATTCCCTGGAACGCGTCCGCGGCGTGCTGGAAAAGCTGCCGTCGGTTCAACGCGTGGTGGTTGTCCCGTATATAGAAACACGGCCTGATATCTCTGCGTTACCCCGTGCGACGTATTGGGCTGATTACCTGACGGGCGCGACAGAAATTGAGTTCGCCCAGCTGCCTTTCGATCATCCGCTGTACATCATGTACAGCTCCGGCACCACCGGGGCACCCAAGTGCATCGTGCACGGTGCCGGCGGCACGCTCATCCAGCACCTCAAGGAATTGGCGCTGCATACCGACCTGAAACGCGAAGACGTGATTTTCTACTTCACCACCTGCGGCTGGATGATGTGGAACTGGCTGGTGTCGAGCCTGGCCGTGGGCGCCACCGTGCTGCTCTACGACGGCTCCCCCTTCCATCCGAGCCACGATATCCTGTGGCGCATCGCCGATGAGGAAGGCATCAGCATCTTCGGCACCAGCGCCAAATACCTGTCGGCGGCGGAAAAATTCAGCGTTCGGCCGAAACAGAAATACAAACTGGACAAGCTGCGCATCATCACTTCCACTGGTTCGCCGTTGCTGCCGGAAAATTCAGAGTACGTTTACCGCGAGATCAAAGCCGATGTATGCCTGTCCTCCATTTCCGGCGGCACCGACATCATTTCCTGTTTTGCACTGGGTAATCCGCTGCTGCCGGTGTATCCCGGCGAACTGCAATGCCGGGGGCTGGGCATGGCGGTGGAAATCCGGAACGAAGACGGCAAGCCGCTGCGTGGCAAACCCGGTGAGCTGGTATGTGTGAAGCCGTTCCCCTCCATGCCGGTGTTTTTCTGGAACGATCCGGATGGGAAAAAATACCACGACGCCTATTTCGATTATTTCCCCGGCATATGGCGCCATGGCGATTGGGCGGAACTCACGGAACACGACGGCCTCATCATCTATGGCCGCTCGGACACCACCCTCAATCCCGGCGGCGTGCGCATCGGCACCGCGGAAATTTACCGGCAAGTGGAAAAACTTCCGGAAATCGTGGAAAGTCTTGCCGTGGGCCAGGACTGGCAGGGCGACGTGCGCGTGATCCTGTTCGTACGCCTGCGGGAAAACGTGCAGCTTGATGAGACATTAAGCAAGAAAATCAGGAAAACCATCCGTGACAACACTTCACCGCGGCACGTGCCGGCCAAGATCATCGCTATCCCGGATATCCCGCGCACCATCAGCGGCAAGATCACCGAACTCGCGGTGCGCAACGTGATCCATGGACGGCCGGTTAAAAACACCGATGCCCTCGCCAACCCGCAGGCGCTGGAGCATTACAAAAACCTCCCCGAGCTACAAGCTGATTAAAAACGAAAAAACATGTCCAACAACATGAGCCTGCAAATTTCCCCTCCATTTTTGTGGGAGCGGTCATCCGATGTACAGGGAAGTACGCTGTATATGGATGTACGAGTGCCGCGAACGCAGGAGGCATGTGAGCGACCAAGTGCTGCGCGACCGTTGGAAGTCCCCGAAGGGGGAGTAGGCATGGATGCCGTAAGCAGCCCGGCTGCGATTATCGCGACGGGTGCCGCCGCTCCCACAAAGAATTATTTTTAGCATGCAAACGGCATGAATGATTTTTCTGCGCCGCTGACGCCGCGGCAACGCTACGCAGCGGACCTGGAGAAACCGGGTTTCGTGAAGGATGCCGCCCAAGCGAAAGCCATGGCGGCGCTGGATGTGCTTTACTACTTTTTGATCAAGCGCCCGCCCCTGCCCGGATGGCGGCGCTTGTTGGGGCACAGCCAATCGCCGCTCAAGGGCCTGTATCTGTGGGGTTCTGTGGGCCGTGGCAAAACCTGGCTCATGGACAGTTTTTACGAATGCCTGCCATTTCCGGAAAAATCCCGGCTGCACTTTCATCGTTTCATGCAGATGGTACATACCCAGCTCAAGAGCCTGCCCGAGCAGCAAGACCCGCTCAAGAGCGTCGCGCGCCATTTCACCGAACAGGCACGCGTGCTGTGCTTCGATGAGTTCTTCGTCTCCGACATCGCGGACGCCATGCTGCTCGGCCGGCTGTTTGAATATCTGTTTGCGGATGGGGTGACGCTGGTTGCTACCTCCAATGTTCCACCGGACAAGCTTTACAAAGATGGCTTGCAGCGGGAGCGCTTCCTGCCCGCGATAAAATCCTTGAAACTGCATACCCACGTATTGAACGTGGACGGCGGCACCGATTACCGGCTGCGGCACCTGGAAAAAACCCTGCTGTTCTACACCCCTTCCGGTGCGGGAGCCGACGCGCATCTGGCGGCCTTCTTCGGGCATATCTCGGGCGGTGCCCATGGCAGCGACGCGGCCTTACTTATCAACGACCGCAAAATCCCCGTCAAACAGCACGCCGACGGCGTGGCCTGGTTCCGTTTTCAGGATATTTGCGGGGGCCCGCGCAGCCAGCTGGATTACATCGAGATCGCCCGCAGCTACCACACGGTGCTGATCTCGGACATCCCGCAATTGAGCGCCGATCTGGAAGATGAGGCGCGGCGATTCGTGGCGCTGGTGGATGAGTTCTATGACCGGCGCGTCAAGCTCGTGATCTCGGCGGCGCTGCCGCCAGATCGGCTCTATACCGGCAAACGTCTGAGGTTTGAGTTTCAGCGCGCCGCCAGTCGTCTGCAGGAAATGCAGAGCCGGGAATATCTTTCCGAGCCGCATCTCCCGTAAAATCCCTGTAGCAACGTTACGAGGTTACCCATGTCTTCACCCATGCCCTTTGACGAAGCGGCCTTTGCCGAATGGCACAAAACCCAGCAGCAACTGGTAGCCGATTACCTGCGGAAACTCCAGATATTCGACACCGACATTACCGGCGAATGGCTGTGGATGGTGCCGCACCGCGCCATGCTCGGGCGCGTATGGCCCAAACATGGCGTCCGTCCCAAACTCTGGGTCATCACCGGGGTGGTGCCCACGGATCACGCGGAAGCGGGCGCCGCCCGCAACTGCCGGGACGCCGCCCGTTATTTCGCCCTCAAGTGGCAGCTGGAAGCCGCACGGCTTGAAAAAGGCAATGGCAGCGCCCCTGCTGTGCACGAAGGCCAGATCGACTGGCAGGACGTGAGCGGCAACATCGCCGGCCGCGCCGAATGGATTTATACCCTGGCCAGCGACAACCGTCGCTGGAACGCGGATGGCACACCGCTGGCCCGTATTGATCACGAGGCAGCGCGGGCGTGAACTACTCCGCGTACGGTCGAAACTCCATGCGCACCGGGAACCCATACTGCGCATCACGGTCTAAAAAATCAGTTCGATTTCTTGGGCAGAAGCGGATTACTAAAGGAGAATCACCATGAAAATCAAAACCGGCGGCATTGCGCTGGCACTTGCTGCCACCGCCATGCTTTCCGGGTGCGCCAACGTGGGACCCAATCCGTATGGCGGCCAGACCTACACCGGCTCGGGCACCCGTAACCTGCAACAGGTGTATTTCGGAACCGTGGTAGGACTTGCCGCCGCGCGCATCGTCCCGAGCCAGAATGAGCAATTCCTGTCCACCGGTATCGGTGCGGTGGCGGGCGGCATCGCGGGCAGCGCGGCGGGCGGCGGCAAGGGGCAGGAACTGACCACCCTTGCCGGCGCGGTGCTGGGTGGGCTGGCGGGTAATGCGGTGGGCAAGACGGCGGGCACTGCCCAGGGCGTCACCATCACCATCCGACTCGAAGACGGGCGCACCGTGGCCATCACCCAGGGTGTGGACCCCAATGTGCTGTTCAAGGTCGGGCAGAAGGTGGAGGTTCTGGAAGAACCGGGCGGCCCTGCACGGGTAGTGCCGGCTGCAGGCGGCTGAGCGGCGCAACCGTGAGACGTGAGACGTGAGACGTGAGACGTGAGACGTGAGACGTTCAACAGGCTAGTTTGGAATATTTCTGTGTCAAGGTTTTCTCAGGTTTTCTAACTCCTCACTCCTAACCCCTCACACCTCACTTCTAACTGGCGTCCGCCTGCTTCTCCGGCGCTGCATCGGTAAACGCTTTCAGCGTCAGGCAATGATCGTGGATGCGCCTGATGGTCGGAAACGGGGCAAGATCAATCTCAAAACGTTTGGCATTGAACACCTGCGGCACCAGACAGGTATCGGCGAGTGTCGGCTGACCACCGTGGCAGAATTTACCCGTGCGGGAATTGCCCGCGAGCAGTTTTTCCAGCGCCGTGAAACCTTCCACCACCCAGTATCGGTACCAGGTGTTGCGGGCGGTTTCATCGGCGTGCAGCTCGCGCTCCAGGTATTTAAGGAGCCGGCTGTTGTTCAGCGGATGGATATCGCAAGCCACCACCTGTGCCAGTGCGCGCACGCGCGCACGACCCAGCGGATCTTTCGGCAGCAGCGGGGGCTGCGGGTGGATTTCTTCCAGGTATTCGATGATCGCAAGGGATTGGGTCAGCACCTGGCCATGGTCCACCAGCGCCGGCACCAACCCCTGCGGATTGAGCGCCAGGTACTCCGGCTTGTGTTGCTGGCCGCCGTCCTTGACCAGGTGCACGTAACGGTAATCCGCTTTCAATCCCTTGAGATTGAGCGCAATACGCACGCGATAGGCGGCGGAAGAACGGAAATAGGTGTAAAGCTCCATATAAACCTTTCGTAGAGACTCACCCCAACCTACATCTGATATTTCTCAACAACTTGCTCGATTGCACCAAAAATTGAAGCACCGCTCTTGTCGAACATCTCGATACGTA
>DAHVFI010000101.1 GCA_027317045.1 Gammaproteobacteria bacterium | reverse complement strand
AGCCACAGCCGGCGGGGTTCGGCCTGCATCGTGGTTGCGACATTGGCATCCGGATTGCTTGTACTTATATGGGAGATGGGGAATCAGGTGCGCGCCGGCCGCCCCTCCGCGGCCGGCGGCGCCCTGTTTGGGGCCAATTATCTGCGATTGCATTGCCTGGTATCGCCAGCAGGCTCGTCAAGCGGCTTGGCCGGGAAGCAGCGCAACTGACAAAGTTTGTCAGTTTTGACAAGCGCGGTCAGATCATGGTCGTCGCTGTCACAAAACCATCACCAAGGTATGGAGACTTATGACGCGCAATAAACGCCGCCTGTTGTTGCTCAGTAGCTCGCGTACGGCTGGAACCGAATACCTGGAGCATGCCCGCGACTATCTGCGCAGTTTTCTCAATGCGCGGGCGCGCACTTTGCTGTTTGTACCGTATGCCCGCGTGGCCAACGGCTACGATGATTATCTGGCGCGTGTGCGTGCCAACTTTGCCGCCATCGGCTATGAAGTCACGGGCTTGCATAGCGTTGGTGATCCAGTGCGGGCAATAAATGAAGCCGAAGCGCTGGTCGTGGGCGGCGGCAATACCTTTCAATTATTGCACGCGCTGTATACCAACAAACTCATAGCTATCATCCGCCAGCGGGTGCTGGCCGGCATGCCCTATATCGGTTGGAGCGCAGGCTCCAACGTGGCCTGTCCCACCATCTGTACCACCAACGACATGCCCGTGGCATGGCCGGAACGCTGTGAAGCGCTCAACTTGATTCCTTTTCAGATTAATCCGCACTATACCGATGCCCGCTTGCCCGGTTTCCAGGGCGAGGCACGCGCCGAGCGCCTGCGGGAATTCGTGCAGGCCAATCCGAAAGTTCCGGTGCTGGGTCTGCGTGAAGGCAGCGCCTTGCGCATCGAGGCCAACGATATCCAGTTGCTGGGCCTGTATACAGCGCGGTTATTCACCTACGCGGCTTCGCGAGAGGTCACCCCGCATGAACCGCTTGGATTCCTGGCCGCGGATAATTAAGGACGTATCAGGTTGTGCCGGGGACGTACGCCCACAATCGTTCGGCTGGCTTGCAAATACCCGCGGAAACAGGTTCAGCCAGGCCGCGACTCCTGACTTGAAGAGTCTGCAATCGCTATAATTCCCACTGATTCGGCAGCTTAATTCACCAGGGTACAAGGAGACGGACATGGGCAAGGGTGACAAAAAGACCGCGCGCGGCAAGATTTGGCGGGGGAGTTATGGCACATCGCGCCCCCATCACCTGGGCACGGGAAAACCCAAAATCACGTTGGCAGCTGCGAAAAAGAAGAAAAAATAGATTTCTGAACTGCACCGCAAAAACCGGAGCTTGGCTCCGGTTTTTTTCGGCGGATTGCCCGCCTCTGGTCACCAGCTGTCGGGCCAAGCCTGTGAGGATGGGCAGCGCCATGTGCTGCACTCGTGGATCCAGGTCCAGGGGTTTGATCAGCATCTTGATGCTCATGTCAGGTGGTCAATGCTACCCAGCCTCCCACCGGCAGCGTTTCTGCACGCCGCAGCACACCTTAGATCGAACAGTTCACCGGGGTAACTAGCCCGGCGCACGTATTTGATGGCAGTCAGTCCACCCCCCCCTCTATCATCTTCAAGCGGTGTCAGAGTGCCCGCAGCACCGGGTCGGGGCTCAAACGAGGTTCAGTTAGCCTGCTTGGAAAATGTCGGTAACTGGTAATGCCGGACCAGCGGTATCTTGGGAAACAAACTGCTAAAGTAAATACGTTGAAATTTGCTGGAGTGCTGCTGTGATCTCATCCCGCCGCGTTCTGCCATTGGTTCCCATCGCGCTGTTCATGCTGCTCAACGGATGCACGACCAATCCTTACAAAGCGCCGCCGGACGTGGCGGCACCGCCACCCACAGCGACCGTACTGCAGGATGGCCTCGCGTACCAGGTGCTAAGCCCCGGCAGCGGTAGCGAACATCCGGCGCTGGCTTCCACGATCACCGTCAACTATACCGGCTGGACCACGGATGGCAGAAAATTTGACAGCACGGTCAATCCCGACGGCAGCACCAGCCCAGCGACGTTTCCGCTTAACAAGCTGATCCAAGGCTGGCAAGAAGTGTTGCCGCTCATGATCAAGGGTGAAAAAATCCGTGTGTGGATTCCCGGCAAACTTGCCTACGACAACCGCAATCGCCCCGGAGCGCCGCACGGGATGCTGGTGTTCGACATAGAGCTGCTGAATTTCACAAACTGATTGAATCTCGGAGTATGCGCCATGCGCAAACTGCGCAGCCTGCTGTCAATCATTTGTATCAGCGCACTATGCGGCACTGCGTTCGCGGCGCCACCGGTGGCGCCGCTCAGCGATCTTGATGCATACGTGCAAAAGATCATGGTGGACTGGAAAGTGCCGGGACTCGCCGTCGCGGTGGTCAAGGACGGCAAACTGGTCGTGGCGCGTGGTTATGGGGTGCGCGAACTGGGCAAGCCCGGCAAGGTGGACGCCAACACGCTGTTCACCATCGCCTCCAACAGCAAGGCATTCACCGCCGCCGCGCTCGGCACGCTGGTAGCCCAGAACAAACTCCACTGGGATGATCCGGTAACACAGTATCTCAAGGGTTTCGAACTCGGCGATCCTTGGGTGACGCGCGCATTGACCGTACGCGATCTACTCACCCATCGCAGCGGCTACTGCGATCCGATTTTCATGTGGTTCACTACGGACTTCAGCCGCGAACAGATCATCCAACACCTGCGCTTCGACAAACCCAGCTATGGTTTCCGCGCGCATTTCTGTTACAACAACGCCATGTATCTGGTGGCCAGTCAACTGATCCCGGCCATTACCGGACAAAGCTGGGAAGACTACGTTCATACCCATTTTTTCGTGCCCCTGGACATGAATCGCACCGACACCAGCGTCGCGGCTGTCAGTGCCGACGCGGATGCCGCTGCGCCGCACGCCGAAGTGGATCATAAAGTGACGGTGATCCGCCGTTACGATACCGACATCATGGCGCCGGTGGGCGGTATCAATTCCAGCGTCAACGACATGTCCCACTGGCTGCTGATGCTGCTCAACAACGGCAGCTACGCGGGAAAAACCGTGCTGCCGCCGAAAATCATCGCTGCCATGGAAACGCCGCAGGTGGTAATACCCGAGGACAGCGGCATCGGTACCTGGTTGCATACCATGAGCCCGGATAGCCATTTTTACACCTACGGACTGGGTTTCATCGTTGAAGACTATGCCGGCCACAAACTGGTGATGCACGATGGTGACATCGACGGCATGGCCTCGGCCCTGGGAATGCTGCCGGATCTGCACCTGGGCGTGGTGGTGCTCACCAACATGGACCACGATGATGCCCGCAATGCACTGCTTTTTCACATTCTGAACGAGTACCTGGGTAAGCCGCCTCGCAACACCAACGGCGCACTGCTGACACTGGCGCACCAGCAGGAGCTAACCGACAAAGCCGAGCAAACAAAGCTTGCTGCCGCTTACGTGCCGGGCGCAGCGCCGCTAGCGCTCAAGCAATACGTTGGTGTTTACAGCAATCCGCTGGAGGGTGACGCGCGGCTCTCACTGGAAAACGGCCATCTGGTATTGCGGCTCGGTAATCCGGATTTCACCGGCGACCTGATTCACTGGAACCATAATACGTTCCGCGTGAAACTGCGTTACCGCTTCTACGACGAGGCCTTTGACCAGTATGTGACTTTCAACCTGGATGCCACTGGTAAACCCATGGAACTGCGCTTCTACGATTTGCCTGCGCGTTTCTTGCGCGAGGTGCCAGTCGCCGCCGCCAACCATTGATGCTTATCAGCGCGGGCGCTTTGCAGGGTGTTTTACGCGGCTTGCCGTTCCCAGGCTCTGCACCTGTCCACCGGAAATGGTAACTTCCTGTAACAGGTACTGGGATCCAAAATCATAGGTCCACTCTTCCCGGCGGATCACCGCTTTTTCGCTGGAATGCTTGGCGCCGCTGATGCGGGTAGTGCGATTGCGTTTGCTTTTGGGCTTACCGCAACGCATAGCCAATTCATAGGCACTCATACCCACGCGAATATCCTGCGGTGTGCAGCGGCGCGAAACCGGCCTGAAACCATAGCCCAGTGTATCCACAGCCTGCAGTACGCCGTTATGGAATCGTAGCTCCTGGAGTAAGTGGCTGGGTCCATAATTGTAATACCAGTGCTCGTCTATCGAGATGAAATGCCCGCGCCGATAAATACCGGTGTCGTTGTATACGAAATCCGGCTGACCGCATTTTCTGCGCACCAGGCTGGCGGCATCACCGGTATTCACGAAACCGTGATCGCAGCGCCAGGCGAAGGCTGGCGTCACGGCCAGCATCAACAGGATGGTGGTTGGCCGGGTAATCCATTTTATGTTCATACCGACTCCATTCGGTGAGGGGAATTCAGGGGGTAAGCCCGCTGTTTGTACAGGGATTCTGCAGCACTGTAGCGCATACGGTAAACTATGTGCATCCAAGCCAGGCAATTTAGCGAGCGGAGGTGTTATGAAAGGCTTAAGCACATTGTTTATGGCAGGCGCACTGACGGCAATCGCGGGTTGCACCTGGGTATCGCCCAGCCCACAGGTGAAGCAGGCAGACATCATGATATTGCCGCAGGCTCGGGTGGCCGGCTGCCGACTGCTTAGCAAGACACAGGTATCCATTGCCGACCGGGTGGGTTTCATCAACCGCGTGCAATCGGATGTGGAAAAAGACTTGCAGACTCTTGCCATGAACCAGGCGGGGACACAGGGCGGCGACACGGTTTCACCCTTGACGGCAGCCATGAACGGCACCCAGACCTTCGGTATCTACAAATGCCTTGGAGGCCACTCGACCGCGGCCACTTCAGCACCATCGGCAGGCACCACGATCAAAACCACTCCCTATCAGCCGCCGCGTTAGATTGCGCGCCCGGATTTACTTTCCCAGGGCCCGCCGGAGCGGTTCCAGATACAGCGCATAGCGCCGCCAGCGTCCCACTGAACTCGCATAGATCGGCTGGCGTACCTGGGCAAGACTCGCAGTCTTGATGGTGCGGCGGTGTTCATGAAATCGCAGGCAGGCCTCATCCCAGGGCAGACTGCAAAATTCCAGCAATCGCCGTGCATGGGTTTCCAGGTCGGTAACCATATCTTCATAACGCACTTCCAGGATGCGCCCGGCTGGAAGTGCTGCGCGCCAATGCTGCATCAATTCTTCGTAGAGCCGGTAGAAACGACCGAGTTCACCCAGTTCGTAACTGAAGGCATGTCCGGTGGTGAATAATTTCGAGAAACAGGATACGCAGGTATCCAGCGGATCACGCACACAATGAATGATTTTGGCGCGTGGAAAGGCAATATGGATGAGCCCCACCAAAGCCATGTTGCCGGGCAATTTATCGGTGATGCGCGCGGCATCGGGTGCAAGTTGCGCAAGCTCCGCACAGTAGCGTTCGCCAATGCGTCGAAACCCGGCGACATCCATGGTCACAAGCTTCCCCGGCAACTCATCATCGTTGTCCGTGGGGCCCAGCTCCACACGCAGGCAGCGCCGTAGCAAATGCAGCTCACCGGCCCCGTGCACCTGCGGATGGCTGGCGAGAACCTGTTCCACCAGGGTGGTGCCGGAACGCGACATGCCGACGATGAATACCGGTAATTCACTGTCCGTTCCTGCGCCGGCATGCTTGGAGAGGAACGTAGCACTGAAGTGACGCATGAAATTCTGAAAAAATATTTTCTGGCGCGATTCGTCGTATTCGACAACGGCACGCTTCAGCCGGTTGGCTTGCAAATAATGCTCAAAAGCCTGCGAGTATTCGCCACGATCATCGCGCACCTTGCCCAAAGTGAACTGCAGCATGCCGGCTTCTGCCGTCGGCAACTCTGACGCCTGCTCCGCGAACACCCGCAACGACGGCCACAGGGGGTCGTCAGGCATAACACGTACGATGCTGGTGAAATTGTGCCAACCGCTGGCATAGGCAGGACGCAGACGCAGGGCTTCGCGGTAGTGGGTTTCGGCATGGGTGAAATCCCCCAGATCCCCCAGGGTAATACCCAGACTGTTGTGGGCCTCCACGTAGTCCGGCCGCAGCTTGAGCGCCCGCTCAAAGCACTGCTTGGCATCCTGCATGGCGCCGGCCTCGCGCAGGGCCAGTCCCACACGCTGCAGTCTTTCTGCATCTCCCGCAGCAAGCCTTTGTGCATCGCGATAGCAATCCAGCGCTTCGCGGCGCCGCGTGAGTTCCAGCAGTGCGCCACCACCGCCCAGGCAGGCTTCAAAGTTCTGTGGGTCGATGGCCAATGCCTGCACATAATTCGAATGTGCGTCCTCGAAATGGCCGCGCGCCACCTGCGCCATCGCCAGTCCGATGAGTGCATCCGCATAATCGGGCTTGAGTGTGAGCGCTTCAAGGTAATATCGCTCCGCCTCGACGTGCCGGCCGAGTTCCCTGAACACACCGCCGAGATTGTGACGGTAGAGGGCACTTCCCGGACCCAGCACCACAGATTGTTTGAGAAAGGTCAATGCCGTTTCATCATGGCCGGTCTGGTGAGCCAGTAACCCCAAGAAATGGGTGGCATCAGGGTGTGCCGGTATCAGGCGCAGCACTTCACGATAGCCGGCTTCCGCGCTGCTGTAATCATGCTGTTGATGGCAAGCCACTGCTTGCTGCATCAGTTCTTGGATGCGATTTGAAAATGCCGCAGGATTTTCAGACGGCATAACCAAACCTCTCGATATACGGCTGCAAATCCCCGAGGAAAGGCTGCAGATAGTCCGCATAGCGGCGCCAACGATAACAGGCATCATGATAAATAGGGCGATACACCTGGGCATAACTTGGTGTGGGGATGTGCCCGCGCTCCAACGCATGCGTCGTATGTTGCAGGACACCAGCGGACCAGGAGATCCCGAGGCTATCCAGCAAATGGCGCAATTCATTTTCAGGCTGGTTTACCAGATCCTCATAGCGCACCACCTGGTAGCGGAGCGGCAAACACTCCACGTAGGTCAACCAAAGAGCCATCACCCGGCAATACAACCTGACCGTGGTTTCAAGACGGGTGAAATGCCGGGTACCTGAGTTCAATTCGAAATTGTTCATAAAACAACTGAGACACACATCACCTGGATGCCGGGCGACAAATATCAGCAACGCCTCGGGAAATATCCGATGGATCAGGCCGGTGTGCGCGGTATTGAATGGTGACTTGTCAAGCAACCGCTGTTGTCCGGGCCTGTCCATGATCGCCGCAGCCGCCTGAAAATAAGCAGTGCGCAATGTCAATTGCTGTTCCGCCGTGAGGGTTGCGAGCCCCGCGGGATAACCACCCGCAAATGTCGCCAGGCGCTCCAACATGGTCTGTACCGTCGGTTGCTCTTCCAGCACCTTAAATTCGGGATGCGCGCCCAGCATGGTGTCCAACAGCGTGGTGCCGGAACGCGGAAAGCCGATGATAAAAACCGGATCGTCCGTTTTCCCTGCGGGTGGCAGGCGGCGCCATGAAGTCACCCAGCCGTGATCAAACTGCTTCTGGAGTGAAGCCAACATGCGCAGATAATCTGCACCCTGGGCTGTGCTAGAGGAGGGCAGTTGCTCGGCAAGGAGATTGGCTTGGGTGAAATGCCGGAAAGCTTCCGCGGAATTATCCATGCCATCCGCACACCAGCCCAGTTCAAATTCAATATCCAAATGCAACTTGCCGGTCAGCTCACCCTGCAGCAGTCCCTGAAACGCAAGTTTTGCCTCGGTGTATTGACCGCGACGACGCAGACAGCGGGCATGAATGAAAAGCAGCGTGCGGTGCGCAGGCCAGCGTTTCAAACCCTCATTCACGACTTCCAGTGCCGCATCCAGATGGTTGCGCTGCTCATGAAGAATCGCCAGATTGCCATAGGCGTCGGGGTAATCCGGCGCGACTTCGCGCGCCCGTTCCAGAACCCCACGGGCCTCGTCGGGCTGGCCTTGCGCCATCAGGACCATGCCTAAGGCATCTAGTAATTCCGCCGACGCCGGCCATTTATCCAGGGCCCCACGCGCCGCGGCTTCCGCCTCTGGAATCCGGCGGCACTCGATTAACGCAAACACCAGGTGCTGGGGTATGCGTGGGTCACCCGGATCCAGATGCGCTGATTCTTTGAAGGCTTCGACGGCGGCGGCCGGATTACCACAGCGCATCAAAATCCGGCCGTGACTGAGATGGAATACAGGATTGCGGCGATCCAGCTCAAGCGCGCGCTCCACCATCAGCACACCTTCCGCAGGCCGTCCTCGCTCCGCGAGGGTCACTCCAAGCAGGTGCAAGGCAGGAGCATGCTGCGGTGTCGTTGCCAAAATAGCGCGGCAAATGCCAGCGGCAAGATCCAGGCGTCCGGCGGAAAAATACTGTGCAGCCTGGTCAAAACCTACAGGCCACGGGTCACCCCCAGGCGAAATACCCGGTGGAATGTTTTCAGACTTCGCGTTTAAATCCGACTTGCGCACTCAATTTTTTCCAAATTTTTTCTTTTCGTTCGTTTAACGGATAAAAACTTCTTCATAATTATAGAGTTACACAGCAAATTTTAAGTAATACCACGTTTGATTCCATTTGTTGGTCAACAGCAACACCTGCAGTTTCAAAAAACTTAGTCTATAGTTAGACTGTCGCTTAGAGGAAGGAGAATTCAGGGAATTTAAGGAATTGCCTGCCTTCCAAGTTTTTGTATTTTTTAAACAACATGGTGTCCTGGCCGCCCCTGAGGCGCGCTCGACGCTATCAATAACATTTTTTTGGGTGGAGGAATCAAAATGTCTAACCGTAACCTGCTGAAACGCGCCATCCAGACCGCCCTGGCCTGCAGCGTGACTACATCCCTGATTGCCGGGCCGGCCGCACTGGCCCAGGATCAGGCAGCCGGAGCCAATGCCAACAATACCGCGCAACTCGGCAAAATCGAGGTCACCGGTACCAAGATTAAACGCACCAGCGTCGAACAAGCCCAGCCCATCGTGGTCATCACCCAGCAACAGATCAAGGCCACGGGCCTCAGCACCATCGGCCAAATCCTGCAGCGGCTCACCTCGACCGGTGGAGCCCTCAACACCATGGCCAACGATGGCGGAAATTTCACCTATACCGGCGGCGGCCAGACCAATGTAGATCTGCGCAACCTGGGCTCCAACCGCACTCTGGTGCTGGTGAATGGCAAGCGTTGGATCACGGGCCTGGACGGCACGGTGGACCTCAATACCATTCCGGCCGCCATCATCGATCACATTGAAATACTGCAGGACGGCGCCTCGGCCATTTACGGTTCCGACGCCATCGCCGGTGTGGTGAACATCATCACCATTAAAAACTTCAGCGGCACCGAGGCCAATGCCTATGTGGGCATGTATGACGGTCATGGGGTCGGCGGTGGCTGGGACGGCAAGACCCAGAGCTACGATTTCACCACTGGCACCGGCAATGACCACAGCAACTTGGTATTCAGTATCTCCTATACCAAGCAGGATGGCATTTCGGCAGGCAACCGCACGATTTCCAAGGAGCCGACCTTTGGCGCGGGCCAGACACGCGGCAGCTCGGCCACGCCTCAGGGGCGGTTTGTATTCATTCCACCCACCAGCAGCACATCCACCGACCCGAACAATGCGCCGGCCGGATCCACCGGTCTCACCTCAACCCAATGCCCGACCACCAATTTCGGCTCGGCCAGCAGCCCGAATTATGAGCCGCTGTGCGATCTGACACTGATTCCCGGCCAGCCGGGCACGGCAGCCAACCAGTTCGCGCCGTTCGTGCAACAGGATCGTTTCAATTACGCGCCCTACAACTATGTGCTGACCCCCGAGGAACGTTATAGCGGATACGTGGCGGGCCATACGGACTTGGCGGACAACCTGACGTTCAGCGCGGATATGGTCTATAGCCATCGCAACTCCACCCAGCAGGCCGGGCCCACGCCGCTGTTCTTTGCCTCCACCAGCATCGTCACGGACGTTCCCGCCAACCAGAAATACAATCCCTTCGGCTTTGACTTGAATACCAATGTTCCTATCGGCCCCGGCTGGCTGGGCCTGCTGGGCCGGCGCATGGTGGAAGACGGGCCGCGCATCTACACCGAGAGCGAGGATACCTTCCGCTTCAGCGGCGGTTTCGATGGATATTTCGATGTCGGAAATTCGGAATGGGACTGGGATGCGGGTTACATCTTTTCCAGGGACACTGAGCTGGACACCAATTATGGTTCCTTCAACGTGCAGCAATTGCGTACCGCCATGGGCGATCCCGCCACCTGCGCGGCGACCGCAGCGTGCGTGCCCATCAACTTTTTTGGCGGCCAGACCACTCCCATCACGCCGGCGCAGCTCGCCTACAGCGCCTACACACAACAGAACCAGTTTGCGAACAACCAGCGCATCTACAATGCCGATATCAGCAACAGCACGCTCGCCAATCTGCCGGCGGGTCCGCTGGGATTCGCGGCCGGCTATCAGTACCTGGAGCATGACGGCTTCTTCATCCCGGATTCCGTAGCCCAGAACGGTTACGACAGCTTCAATCCGAAAGTGGCGGTGCCGCCCACATCCGGCCGCGTCAGCGAGAATGCGATCTATGCGGAGTTTGATATTCCGCTGCTCGCCAACCTGCCGGCCGTCAAACTGCTGGATTTGGACGTGGCCTCGCGCCACACCAAATACAGCACCTTCGGCAGCAATACCACCAGCCGCGCCGGCCTCAAATGGCAGGTTGACGACGACTTCCTGATCCGCGGCACCTGGTCCCAGGGATTCCGGGCGCCGGACATCAACGCTTTGTACGCCGGTCCAACGCTGCTGTCCTCCACGGTCAGTGATCCCTGCAGCAGCTACAC
>DAHVFI010000091.1 GCA_027317045.1 Gammaproteobacteria bacterium | reverse complement strand
TCTTCATCAGCGAGATGCGTCTTGCCCCCCCCGACCAGTTCATCAGCACCATCATCGCCATGGCGCACCACATGGGACTGTATGTCATCGCCGAAGGCGTGGAAACCGAAGCACAGCGGCTGGCGCTGGCTGCCCTGGGCTGCCATGGTTTCCAGGGTTATCTCACCAGCCGGCCTCTGCCGCTGCGCGAATTTGAACGCTGGCTCAAGACGCCACGGCCGGTGCTGGAACCGGCCGCCCAGGCGCAGTTGCGGCTCGAAAGGGGCAAATCCTGATCCGCGACGCCAATATCACGTTCCATCGGTAACCCTCAGATTTCCGCCGACATCCATATCGCCTCTGTCATTATAAAAACTACACTACTCTTAAAAATATCTGGATCGTGGCTTAATACACTCATCCTCCGGTAGAGGGGGTAAGGCTAATAATCGCAGGAACCTGGCATCGAATCCGCCCTCACCCGCCCTGCGGGACTCTCTCCCAAGGCGAGAGAGGTTTTTGAGGCGCTATCGAGACCCACTCCTCTCAAGTCGGTATTGTGCTGTGGCAGAGTGAAGAAGTGGCAATTCCACATCACCTGAGAGCAGGCGCCCACATGAAAATCCGCACTGCTGGATTAGACATTGCCAAACAGATATCCAGGTACGCGGGCTGGATGATTGCGGCCACCGGGTGTTACAGGCAGCCGCTAAGGGTTGTCGCCCAATGCCCACGCCACTGCCGCGCGTGCATGGATTTCAGTGGTGTCGAACAGCGGGATGGCGGATTTCTCCGCAACGCCGAACAGCGTGAATTCGGTGCACCCGAGGATGGCGCCTTCGGCACCGGCGGCGCCGAGACGCGCAATGATCCTATAGAAAATTTCCTGGGAGTCCGTCCGTAACTCGCCTTTGCACAGTTCCTCGAAAATGATGCGATGCAGCGTCCGGCGTTCGGCCTCATCCGGGATGCTCACCCGCAAACCGTGGCGGTGCTGCAACCGCTCCCGGTAGAAGTCATTCTCCATGGTGAAGCGCGTACCCAGCAGGGCCACCGTCTGCAGGCCCTTGTGTTTTATCGCCTGGGCCGTGGCATCGGCGACATGAATGAGCGGGAGCTGCACGGCCGCTTCGATCTCGGGTGCCACCCGATGCATGGTGTTGGCACAAATGACGAGACCGTCGGCGCCGGCGCGCGCCAGACGCCGGGCGGCATCCACCAGCAATCGCGCCGCGCCGCGCCAGTCGTCGGCATGCTGCAATTTCTGCAGCGCGTCGAATTCGATGCTGTAGAGCAACAATTGGGCGGAATGCAGGCCGCCGAGCCGCTGCGCCACCAACTGGTTGATGCGCGTGTAGTAATGCGCGGTGGATTCCCAGCTCATGCCGCCAATGAGACCGAGGGTTTTCATGCGCGTGCTCCGACCTGGGAGCGCGCGCGGATCATATCCGCGGCCTTCTCGGCAATCATGATGGTGGGAGCGTTGGTGTTGCCGCCGATGAGCGTCGGCATCACCGAGGCATCCACCACCCGCAGCCCGCCCACACCCCGCACCCTGAGCGCCGCATCTACCACTGCGCCCTCGTCCTGGCCCATGCGGCAGGTGCCCACCGGGTGATAAATGCTCTCCGCCCGGGCTCGGATCAGTGCCCGGATGTCCGCATCGCCCTGTGCACCGGCACTGAACAGCTCCCGGATGCGATACGGCGCGAAGGCCGGGGCTTCGAGGATGCGCCGCGCGAGCTTGAAGCCGCGCACCAGAACCTCGAGATCGCGGGGATCGCTGAGATAAGCAGGATCGATCAACGGCGCCGCCCCGGGAGCCGCGCTTGCGAGCATCACCCGTCCGCGGCTCCAGGGCCGCAGTACGCACACGTGCAACGAATAGCCGTGCCACAGGTGCCGCAGGCTGCGCCCGTGGTTGTGCACGATGGCCACACAGAAATGCAGTTGCACGTCGGGGCGCGACAACAAGGCATCGGTCTTCAGAAAACCGCCGGCCTCCGCCACGTTGGTACATAGCATGCCGCGCCGCTGACGGCGGTAACGGCGAATCTCATGGGCAAAACGCAGGATGCCCCGGGGCGAAGCGCCCATCAGGTCGAGACTGCGCGCCCGGTAAATCACGGTGTAATCCGGATGGTCCTGCAAATTCGCGCCCACGCCCGGCAGATGCTGCACCACCGGGAGGCCGTGTCTTCGCAAGCTCCCGGCGTCGCCGAGGCCGGAAAGCATCAGTAATTGAGGGGACTGGAAGGCACCGGCGCTGAGGATGACTTCCCGGCGGGCACTCACGGTGCCAAGGTGCCCGCCACTGCGGTATTGCACCCCGTTGGCCCGCCGGCCCGCGAACAGCAGCCGCTGGGCGCGGGCGCCGGTGACTACCGTGAGATTCGGCCGGGATAAATTCGGTTCGAGATAGGCCCGCGCCGCGCTCCAGCGCTCGCCATCCCGCTGTGTTACCTGATAAACACCGACGCCGTCCTGCGGTTCACCGTTGAAATCGGCTGCCACCGCAAATCCCGCCTGCCGTCCGGCCTCCAGGAATATCTGTTGCATGGGGTTGCCGGTAAACGCATCGCTCACCGGCAATGGACCGTCCGTGCCGTGGTAGTCGTCGCGACAGTGCGCGTTGTTTTCGGCGCGCTTAAAATAAGGCAGTACCTCTGCGTAGGACCAGCCGGGATTGCCGGCGGCTGCCCACGCGTCGTAATCTGACGGATGGCCGCGCGTATAGATCATGGCGTTGATGGCGCTGGAACCGCCGAGCACGCGGCCGCGGGGCTGATACAGACGCCGGCCGTTAAGCTGCGGCTGCGGCACGCTCCTGAAGCACCAGTTGATGAACGGCATGGGCACCGTCAGCACCATGCCGAAAGGTACCTGCACCATCCAGCTGCGGCCGGCGCCACCGGCCTCCAATAGACAGACACTCACCTCCGGGTCTTCCGACAGCCGGCTCGCCAGCACGCAACCCGCCGAGCCACCGCCCACGATCACGTAGTCGAAATTTTGCATGCCGGTCATTTCACATCAGCAAAATCCGAGCATTGTTCATGCCCCAACCTGCAGGTTCCCGGTGTTTGAAACGCCGCGGGAAACCGGCAAGGTATTTCATCAATTGGCAACAGACAACATTCCCATGGACACCAATTGCGCGACGATGTCACGTTGCTCCTGCGCGGCATCGGCAGAGGGTGCCGGCGCCGGTTCGCGATAGGCTTCGAGAATATCGGTTATGTTCTGCGGCAATGACAGTAATTTATAGCTGTCCTTGTCCAGCAGGGCACGGCCATCTTCCTGGACAATGAAACCGAAACGTTCACGGTTGAACACCAGCCTGCTGGCGGCGATGTCTTCCGCCGGTGACGCCGTTTCTACGGAATCTTCGTCAGTACCCTCGCTACCGGCAATCGCGTCCATGTCGAGATACTTCTGCATGTCCAGCCAGCCCTCCCATTGGGCGGGGGAGTGTTTGAGGTACTCTCCAAGGATGGCATAGAGTTTTTCCGTGGCCATCCGGCAATACGCATCCCGGTCTTCCGAAGCCGCGCGCGGATCGATTTTTTCATGAAATGTCATGCTGCATGTCATCTCGCCGGTTATTTCGCATAGTACCGGCACGATCGGCAGCTTCAGGAAGTGGGACAGGAAGGCAATGCCCTTGCGCGCAAAGATCGGCTTGCCGAGGAGCGGCACGCTCAAGGTCTTGGAATCCCGCCGGCCGGCGCCCTGGACGCCGGTATTCCCATCAATGTAAGCCAATAACGACCATCCGGCCAGGGTCCTGCGCGCCATGCTCAGGGCCGAGGTGCGTTCCTCGGCATTCACCACCATCAATTGCGAATCGGTTTTGAAATAGGCCTGTAATACTTTCAAGCCGTCTTCATAGCGTTTCTTCTGGGTTACGTATATCTCGCTGGTTACCGGAAGAATATAATTCAGCCCGCGGCTGACGATCACCTGGTTGATAAGCCGGTATGAGCCGAAGTGGAATGTGCAGAATATGACGGGATTCTGTCTCGCGGTTCGGAGCATCCCGGCAGGATCATTTATTTTTATACCGTCAAACAAGAAGCAGCTATCCTCATCCAGTGCGGCGCGCGCCTGGGTGGAAAATATTTCATTGATTATTTCACCATGCTCTGCAATCGGGATCATCGGCAACAAGTGCCGGAGATTCGCGGAGGCGAATTCAAAACAATTGGCCTCGTTTTGGTCGCTCGACCGGCCCGCAGCGGCCGATTGGCTGTATGCCCGACGCAGCTTGGCGATCTTATCCAGATACTCCTGCAGCTCAGGCATGTGCGGCCCCACAGGCATGCGGAATTATCCGGCCAGAATTATCATCGGTCATCAACGGAGCAGATTCCACCGCTATAGGCCATCCAGAAATATGGATATCAAAAAAAATGGGCCTGCTCAGGACTGAAGTTTCAGCGCATCACAGGCCCCACGTTTACTCAATTCCAATGCCGCGGCTTTAACACCGCTTGGCAGTCTCCGTTTCCAGATCCTCAGGTGGCCGGCTTGAACACCACACGGCAGGCAACACCGGTATCCGGAATCAGAAACTTCATCTTGTTTGCATCTTTCACTTCCGCAATGCCAAGAGCCTGTTTCCGCACAGGTTCTTTTTTCCTGAACACAACATTATTTCTGTTCATTGGTAACCCTCCTTACCAAATTACAAAACTGACAATCAAAATATGTGCTGGGCGATAAGCCCTCCTAAGTTAGTAATTAGCTTGGGACGACCCAAGCCCATCACACAGATATAGCTGCTGATTTTTATCATCAACATCGCGGCTAGTTATAGCATAAGCAGCTGATATTACAAGCGGAGAGCCTATTGCCTGCGGGATTCACTTTTAGATATTGCGCGAGCGGCAGGATATTTTTCGGGTTTTGGCCTGCCGGCGCTCGGGATTCATGGATTGCGGCGATGAAAAACCCGGTTATATGAATATTCAGTGGCCGCTGCCTGACAGATAAAGGCGCACTTCCCCCGGTAATTGCCTGCTGCGCGAGAGGCAGACCTATATTAATGGAGCCCTCCAAAACCCGGTACTTCATCAGGGGATAGAGAAGCTTGTCATAGGCCGGAGCCTGTGGGGAAGGTTACTGCAACCGCGGGATTCCGGTGCTTGCGGCATCTGCTGGCCGGCACTTCCGTCCGAATGACCGTCCCTGCTCACAGCGTCGAAGCCGTGAAGGCCGTTTCCCATATCGGATTCTCATCGGCCCAGTGCAGTTTTTGCGGACGGCGGAGTTTCTTCAGTGCGGCTTCCAGCTTCAGCGCCGCGGGACGGCCGGCAACCTGCCGGACCGCCAGCAGTCTTGCCGGCGGATTGGCGCGGGTGAAACGCGCGCCAATCCGGCCCTCACGATGCTCCGTCATCCGCCGCCGGATATCCGTGGTTATACCTATATATAGGCGTCCGCCGCGGCACTCCAGCATATAAACGTAATAGGATTTGATCACCCAGCGCCCCCGCAATCAGCTCATCGGAAGGTAAGCGTGGGCACAAGCAACTTCGCGCTCAGAGTACCGGCGAGATTTTCAGCTACATCGTCGAGTGCCCAGGTCCCACGCACGAAGAATAAAAACCAGGAAAGGGCCGCGCTCATGAACACCGCATCAACTGATAGGTAACGCCCAACGGCAATCCAAAAAGCCCGTAGGCGCTATACAGCGCAGCGTGCGCCGGGGAACCGAGATTGCTGATATCAATGCGATCTCCGACCTGCAAGCCTTCAGGTAGCGGGATTCCGGCGATGGGCTCGATCATCAGAATATGTGCACCTATTTTGCAGGAGCAAAAATCTGCATTTCCGCCTTTCAAGCTCCGCTTCCTGCTCCACTTGAAAGCCCAGGGCGGGCTCCCTGCCTGCCCGTTCGCGGCGAATATCGCCGCTCCCACCAGAAGCCAAAAGGCATGGATGCTGGGAGCCGTCCCACCGCGCTTCCAAATTCACAATCTCCGTAGGAGCGGTCGTCCCGGCCGCGATGCTGTTATCGCGGCGAATTTCGCCGCTCCCACCAAAGGCAGGTTGCCGCGGTAACCTATTTAAGCAACGCATGGCCCTTCGGCAGTTGCTTGGAATACCAGATAGCCAGCTTGTGGCGCATGGACTGCTGCGAGACCTGATCTTCCGGCAGCGGCTGGATGAGCTGGTCGTGCACCAGCAGCCGGTAGATATAGAGAATTTTCTCGCTGGCGGAATCCGTGGGCTCGAAGACCGCGGCGCCGCGCTTTTCCGCGTATTCCACCCCCGCCAATATGGCTGCATGCACCAATTGCGTTTCATGTTTCAGCTTCTTCACTTGGTGGGCTCGAAGATTGCTGCACTGTGCTTGTTGGCGTGTTTCTCCCCGGCGATGAGGTACCGGGAAGCTTGAATGCTGCGGGAGGCATGGATGCCGGGAGCAGCGATCACTTCATGCACCAATTCCGTTGCGTGTTCCAGTTTCATCATGGCGGCCTGTGCGCTTCGCCGGGCCCCGGAAACGTGGGCGGGCCGTGCCGGCGCGCATGGCGACGGCGCGGCCCGCGGTGTTTCACAACAGTTTATTGCCGTCGGCGATGGCGGCCCGCAGCCGCTGTTCGCCGGCCTGGGCTCGCGCGTCCAAATATCTGAACACCGCGTACTGCCCGGCCGTGGGTTGCTCGTAGGCCAGATCCACATCCGCCGCCAGATATGCCAGATGGCTGCGCAGCTTGGTCTCGTGCAGCAGGCTGCCTTCGCTGGACTGGATTTTGAGCTGCACCAGGCCGCCGATGGTCTGCTGCAACTGCGCCAGGGCCTTGCCCGCCTGCGCATCCATGAGTGCGTGCCTGTCCAGCGCCGCCGTCAGCCGGTCGCGCACCGCGATTGCCTGGTTGAGGGTCCGGTCGAGGGCGTCGAGCGTGTCATGGATCTTCATTTCCAGCGCCAGACGCGCTGCCAGCGCACCGCGGGCCGGATGCAGACGCGGATCCAGCGCGATTGCAAACGCCTGCTCGGATTTGCGACCGCCGTAATCCAGGACCACACGGTAGCGGCCGGGCAACGCCACCGGACCCTCGACCTCGTCGGACTCACCGCCGGCCGCGATCGGTGGCTGGAAGCCGTGCACCTCGACGGCATCGGGATAGCGCAGGTTCCACTGGAAGCGGTTCATGCCGGGCGTGATCGCCGTGAGCTTCTCCAAGGCCATCTGCTCCTCCTGCGTGGGCTTGAGGTTGTCGCGCACGCTGGCCGCCAGCTTCGGGATTTTGGTTTTCAGATGCAGATCGAAACGGCGCACCACCCTGCCCTTGTCATCCACGAAGCTGAGGCTCACCGGGGTCTTGCCGTCGTAGGCGGCTGGAATCCGGAAGAACACGCTGGCGCCGAAGGGCGGATTGCTGCCGGCGTCGTGCAGGAAGCGTGCGTAACCGCTGGCGCCATAAGCATGCGTGAGCCAGGCGGTCTGCGGCGCATACACCTGTGCCACCTCCGCGTCGGGTGCCGGCTGCTTCGTCATCTGCTCCAGCAGCGCGAGATTGTCCAGCACCCAGAAGGAGCGTCCGTGAGTGGCAGCGACGATATCCCCCTGGCGCGTATTGATGGCCAAATCGCGCACCTGCACCTTGGGCAGATTCAGCGACAGCGGCTGCCAGTGTCCGCCGCCGTCGAAGCTGGTGAACACCGTGTTCTTGGTGCCCAGGAACAGCAGCTTGTCGTCGGACGGATCCTGACGCACCACGAACGCGTATTGGTCATCGGGCAATCCGGTGTCCAGGGATTGCCAGTGCCGGCCGTAATCGCTGGTTTCGAACACGTAGGGATGGAAGTCGTCCCACATGTAGCGCGAGGCGGTGAGATAGGCCGTGTCCTTGGCCACGTGCGAGGGCTCGATGGAGGAGATCTGCGCCCATTGCGGCAGACCCCGGGGAGTGATTTCCGCCCAGTGCCGGCCGCCATCGGTAGTGACGTGCACCAGACCGTCGGCGGACCCGGCCCAGATCACCTTGCCGTCCAGCGGCGAAACCGCCAGTGCCGAAATGTCCGGGAAGATTTCCGCGCCCGACTGGTCTATATCCACCGGTCCGCCGCTGGGCATTTCCGTGGACTTATCGTTGCGCGTCAGGTCCGGGCTGATGCGCGTCCAGGTGGCGCCCTCGTTGGTGCTCTTGAGCACGTATTGCGAAGCCACCAGCAATTCTTTGGGATTGACCGCCGGAAACAGGATCGGATGGGTCCAGCCAAAACGGTACTTCAATTCACCGGAGGAGGCGCCTTCCTGGTAATCGGGCCAGGGGCTGACGCCGCGGTACTGGCCGGTGGCCATGTCATAGCGCATCAGGATGCTGAAATAGCCGCTGCCGAAGGTGACGTTGGGATCGCCGGGCTTGGGCGCCACGAAAGTGCTCTCGCCGTAAGCCACTCTCTGCCAGTCGCCGAGCGGGATCATGCCGTCGGGGGTGGCACTCGGACCCTCGAATGAGCCCTCGTCCTGCTGTGCGCCGTAGATATGGAAGGGAAATTGATTGTCCATGGCCACGTGATAAAACTGACCGGTGGGCTGATTGTGATCGGTGCTCCAGGTCCGGCCGACGTCGGTGGAGACCGTGGCGCCGCCGTCGTTACCTTCCAGCAGGATTTCCGGATCAGTGGGGTTGATCCACACGATGTGATTGTCGCCGTGGGGCGTGTGCAGCTTGGAGAAATTCCTGCCGCCGTCGCGGGACACCCACAGGGCGTCCACTTCCGGCACGTACACCACGTCCGGATTGGTGGGGTCGGCGTAGATGCTCATATAGTAGAAGGCGCGTTGCCGCAGGCTCCAGTTGGCATTCACCCGCGTCCAGTGGGCGCCGCCGTCGTCGGAGCGCAACACGCCGCCGTCCTTGGCCTGCACGATGCTGTACACCACCTGCGGATCGCTGGCGGCCACGCTCACGCCGATGCGCCCGAGTGTGCCCTGTGGGAAACCGGGGTTGCTGGAGATTTCACTCCAGTGGGCGCCGCCGTCGCTGCTCTTGTAAAGACCGCTGCCCGGGCCGCCGTCATCGAGTTTCCAGGGCGTGCGATACGCCTGCCACAGGGCCGCGTACAGCACCTGGGAATTCTTCGGATCCATCACCACATCGATGGCACCGGTGTCGGCGTTCACGAACAACACCTTGCTCCAGGTCTTGCCGCCGTCCACCGACTTGAACACGCCGCGCTCAGCGTTGGACTTGAACACATGACCCATGGACGAGGCATACACGATGTCGGGATTCTGCGGATCCACCGCCAGGCTGCTGATGGTATGGGTGTCGGCGAGACCGGCTGCTTTCCAGGTCTTGCCAGCATCGTCGTAGCGGAACACGCCGTCGCCGGTGATCACGTCGCCGCGGATGTCGCTCTCGCCGGTGCCCACATAGATGATTTTAGGATTCGAGGCCGCCACCGCGATGGCGCCGATGCTGTTGCTGGAACCCGGCAGCGTGCCGTCGGTGATGTTGCTCCAGCTGATGCCGTAGTTGCCGCTTTTCCATACGCCGCCGTCCACACCGCCCATATAAAAAAGATTCGGCTCGCTGGCGACGCCGGCAACCGCCACCACGCGCCCGCCGATGTAGGGGCCGACGCTGCGCCACTCGAGTTTGCTCAGGGGCGAGGCATCCGGTGCCGGTGCGGTTGCCGCCGAGACCGCGGCGGCGATGGTCAGGGCGGCCGCGAACAGACCGACGCCTAAAAACTGGATACTGAATGGGCGGGTAAAACGCTGCATGACTCGACCTCCTGCAGAATGGGTAGACGGGGCTATGGCATGGGGAGCGCAGATTATGGACCAATCGCCGGCCATTTTCCCGGCTGGTGAATTTCTGACCAGCGGCGGCCGATGGAGTTCAGCCATCAGGACGCGGATTTGCCATAAACCAAAGATATCGTCCAGGCCGTCAAGCGCCCGCAGGTCCGGATCAGACGCTGGTTTTTCCCCATGCCGCCCCACAGGGAAATCCACCAGGGAAAGTTCTTGAAACCGCGGGACTGAGTGAGGCAGCGCGGACCCGAATAGAACTGCAGCAGGATGTCCCGGGCTTGCGGCAGGCGCAGCGCAGGAACAAATATGCGGATGAAAAACACATTGATGATCGCCGCCAGCAGCGTGGCGGCATACCCCAGCGCGACAAACAGCAGCACCAGAGGCGCCAGGGTCAGGAGCTTCAGCACCACCATCGACGAGCGTTGCGGACCGGCTCCCATAAAGGATGCAAACTTGGGAAACAGGACGATAGCCAGGAGCAGACACGGGAGGGTGCAAACAGCAGAAAACACGCCTGGAACACGTGCAACTGAAACCAGTAAACCTTCTCAGCCAGCTCGCTGCTATTTCCAGGCGGCGCTTTTGATGAGGACCGGGACATAGGCCCTGCCTTTATCCGGAAATGGTAATCACGGGTATTGAGCCCCAACTGCGCAACGCAGTTTACCCCTGTCTCTCAGATCGAACAGCACCCTCCTCCTTTTAATGCCACGAACGCAGGCTGCGTGTGAGCAGCCAAGTGCTGCGGGAGGCATAGTAAATTTTTTGCTCCTGCAAAATCTACATTTCCGCCTTGCCTGGCGGTCAGATGCCGTGCGCGCCCCACCACGATGCTCATTTCCATTCGTTGGCGGGGTTCTTCGGATGTTATAACATCGGTTATAATGACGCCAGGAGGTCCCGCCATGAAACTCAAGATCACCGCCATCGGCAATTCCGCCGGCGTCATCCTGCCCAAGGAACTGCTGGCGCGCTTGCGCCTGGAAAAAGGCGATGAACTGTATGCCGCCGAATTGCCGGACGGCATCAAGCTCATGCCCTTCGATCCCAAGCTCGCCGCACAGATGAAGGTGGCCGAGCGCGTGATGCGTAAGCGCCGCGCCCTGCTGCATAAACTCGCCGAAAACTGATGATCGTCTGGCTTGAAAAAGCGCTGGTGCTCGCCATGCACGACCGCCAGCTCGCCGAGCACGGCGGCAGCGTCGGCGTGCGCAATGCGGCCCTGCTGGAATCCGCCCTCGCCCGGCCGCAGCAGCGTTACGCTTATGGCGATCCCGCGCCGGATCTCGCCGATCTGGCCGCAAGCCTGGTGTTCGGCCTGGCCCGCAACCATCCGTTCGTGGACGGCAACAAGCGGACGGCCGCCGCCGCTTGCGAAACCTTTCTGGAACTCAACCAAGCCACACTCGAAGCTGACGACCTTGAATTGTTCTCGATCTACCTGGCTCTCGCCGAAGGCAAACTCAGCGAAAAAGACTTCGCCGCCTGGCTGGGCATGCACCTGCGCGCACACCCCCGAGGCGGCGTACATGAAGCGCGCTCAGCATACAAACCAAAAGCGCGCGTACGCAGAACCTCACGCAAGCGGTCACGCCGCGCGCGCTAGCTCAACCGGCATCCTAAAACCCTGTTTGCAAAGACAGCATCAGGGAAAATTTGCAGGCGCGGCACGGCCATAAACCAAAGGAATCGTCCAGGCCGTCAGCCACTCGCACATCCGGATCAGGCGCTGGTTTTTTGCCATACCTCCCCACAAGAAATTCACCCAGCGCGGATCCAAATAGAATTGCATCAGCATCGGGTGGGCTCCCGGCATCCGCAGTTCCGGAACCGCCAGCCGTATAGTATAAAACACACATTGCCAATGGCCGCCAGCAGGCTGGCCACATACCCAATGCCGACAAACAACAGCACGATGGGTATCAGTATCAAAAGTTTCAGCACCGCCATGCTCGATGTCTGGGGACCGGTTCCCATAAGGACATGAATGCAGGGGACAGATAGGTAACCAGCAGAATACACGGGACCGTGCAAAACAAGGCGAACCAGCTGCGGAACACTTGCAGCTGATTTGCGCATACCTTTGCGCCAGGTCGCTGGTGTTGCGGGGTGTGGATTTTGTGGGAGACATAATTCAATGGAGCATGGCCCTGTTGAACCTGCGGTCACTTCTGAACTTTCAGGGCCTCCAGCTCCCGCTCCCGCGTATTCTTGCGCAACCGGCTGATTTCGATCAGGCGCTGCAAGTACGCAGAGCTTTCCGCATCATGCGCCTGCCACTGGCAGCCGATGACCCCATTCTTGACGCGCATGACGTCGGCCTGCATATAAAGCTTGATGATATCCGCCACACGCCATTCCACCGCAAAGTGCGCACCGCTCTCCGGCCGCCACCCGCTCGGGCAACGCGCTCGAAAGCCGCGTAACGATAGGTCAATGATCTTGCAATCGTGCAGGCCTTCGCCATCGCGGATGCGTATGATCGAGAGGAAACGAAATCGCCGGGACAGGCGTCGCTCAGGATCTTGATTGGTTGGCATCAGGCTCTCGTGGTGTAACTTGGATACCGGGCGGATTCCGACGCTGGCCCCCTGCCAGCGGATATACCCGGTTTATTTAGCGGTAATTATAGTAGCAAGTCTGGCTGGAGTGGGGCTGGCATAACGACACCGGAGGCGCTCCTCGCCAGCTGGCAAGTGCGGGAAGTCTATCTGAACGAGAATTTTAGGCGGTAAGCAATCCTGATCACGCCTCAGTCCATAAGATGCTTCACATCACCCGAATTGTGAATTCCATCGGACGCGCCACCGGGCGAACGCTTTTGTGCTTGCGCTCCAGCCGCACAAACCCATAGCCCGCCAGAGTTTTGAGAGTGCGCGAGAGATTGCTCTCAGCCCGGCCAGTCAACACCGCCAATTCCCGTACTGATTCCGGCTGCTCTTCAGCCAGGATCCTGAGCAGCTCACGATTCCTTTCACTGAGCACTTCCGCGGCAGCGCGCATGGAAGTGAACCATACCTTGGGTTCGCCCCGAGACCGCCGCCGTCGCCCGGCGGCAATATCGATACTGCGCTGCCGCAGTTGGGCTTCATCGGCAATCCCAATTTTAACCAGGTAACGCTTCATGATCTGCGCCTCCATTCATCAACTGCGCGCCACCAAACCCCGGGCGTTCAGACGAATACCGCGGGCGACACACCAAAGCGTTTGGCAAGCTGCTTGATCTGCCGGGAATTCAGTACACGCCTGCCGGCCAATACCTCGGAAACCACGCCTTGGCTGCCAATCTGCGGGAGATCGGCCTGCCGCAAGCCGTGTTCCTGCATCAGGAACTTGAGAACTGCAGCTGGCTTGGCCTCCGGAATCCGGACATGTTCAGCCTCGTACTTTTCAACAAAGACGCCGAGCGCATCGGCCAGCTCCGCCAGCGGATGCTGCTCGTCCTCTCCGATCTCGTCGAGAATCGCGTCCAGCATCTCGGTCGCGCGGGCATAGTCCTTGTTCGTGTGCAGTATGCCAAGCGGTACCATGGCCTGCAGCCGCCGGTATTCCTGTGCTACTTCCATCATCTGATTGGCGGTCATCGTTACTCCTTCCACTGATCCTGATCATACTCGGCATGCGTCAATACCTGCCGGATATAAACCTTCTTACGGTTGTAATGAATCGCGGCAATCAACCGGAATATATTGCCGCCGATATCAAAAACGGTGAACTTCCCAACCTTATCCACCGATGCAAACACGCGCTTGAGTTCGGCATATGAGCCGAAATCAGTCTTGGCCATGATGGCGTACCAGCCGGCCAGCGGCCCTGCCGCATCCCTGTGCCGTGCTGCGAAATCCCTTAGTCGCTTTCTTGTTATGACATGCACGCCTGCAGTCTATATCTCAATATGAGATATTGCAAGGAGCATTGGCCGGGGCCGGGGAGAGGGGGTAGATTTCTGCTTCCCGTATGTTGTCGGCAACCGGCCTCGGCCACCTCGCGCGTCCGACGGGGCTGACTTTAAAACACCAATTTGATGCGGAAACGCGGCGGTTTAAGCGCTTAGCGGATGCTTTTTACTTCACGTTTTGCAGAGAGTTCAATGACATGCGCGGGTCCGACTCCGGTTATTCGGCTTCCAGATCATGCCTTTAAAGACCGCATTCCGACCCTGGAAATAGCTGCCTAAGGCGAAATTCGGCGCTGATTTTGCAACCTGTTCAAGATTCTTCAATGACTTACGCTGGTCCGACCCCGCGACATCAGCTATCGAGTCTGACCAAACTTCCTCAAGACCTGCTCTCGTAGCTCTCGTGCTTACCCTCATCACTGGTTCGTGAGCGCATACACCATATCGCCAATGAAGCGTTTGAATGACTCATTCTCGACAAACTGCTTATATACCTGCGTATCGTCCTTCAATAAGTGCTGCATCACCCGCGCAAGCGCCTGATCATGTGCCATGCGTGCAGTATGCGGT
>DAHVFI010000061.1 GCA_027317045.1 Gammaproteobacteria bacterium | reverse complement strand
ATCCAGCACAATGGCGTCGTGTTGCAGTGCGCGCAGTACGTCGGCCACGTTGCGGAACGCATTCAGTACCGTAGTCTGATAATTGGCGAACACGCCCCGATAGGCTGCTTCCGCAGCATGTTTCTGCGCCTCGAGGGTGCCGCCCTCAAACAGCGGCAATACGATGCTGGCGGCCAGATTCCAGATGCGGTTCGCCGGGTCGAACAGCGTGCCGGCATTGTTGCTTTGGTTGCCGAAGTTGCCCGTCAGTTGCAGGTTCGGATACAGGCGCGCCACTTGTTCACCCACTTGGGCATTCGCGGCGCGCAGTTGCGCTTCCGCAGCAAGGATATCCGGTCGTTGCCGTACCAGTGCCGAGGGCACGCTGACGGGCAGGTTCGCCGGCAATTTCATTTTCGAAAGCACGGGTATCTTCAAACTTCCTGCTCTGGAGGGAAACCTGTCGAGATAGGTGGCGAGCAAGTGTCGCTCTGCATCGCGTACCTGCAGCAATGCCGGCAGCCGTGCCTGGGTGCTGGCAAGCTGGCTTTCCTGGGTAAGTACGTCGAATTGTGAAGCGGAGCCGAGCCGATACCGGGTGCGGGTCAGATGGAGAATCTGCCGCTGATCAGCGATGGTATTCCCGGTGGCCGTCACTTCATCCTCAAGCGCAGCCAGCTCCAACGCGGCATTCACCACATTGCTTTCGATGATGAGACGCGCGGCCAGCAACTGATCCCGTGCGACGTCCACTTGCGCCTCCCCGCCTCTCGACACCAGCCGGTTCAGGCCGAATACATCCGGGTAATAACTGACGGATACCTGACCGGTGTAAAGGTTATAAAGCTGTGGTCCGGCAAGGCCGCCGCTGGACACGCCGGAGGTACGAATGCGTTCGCCGCCCAATCCCAGCGCTACCTGCGGATAGAAAATGCCATTGGCGGCTTTCAGGTTGTACTGGGCTTCCTGCAAGGTGGCCAAAGCTGCATCCAGGTCGGGATTGTGTTGCAGCGCCTGCGCCACCAAGGCATCGAGGGTCGGTGAACCGAACTCCTTCCACCACGCGGCATTGACCGAGGACCCCATCCGCAGAACCTGAGCGGCGGCGGCAGGTCCTGCGGCGGAAACCGCGGCGGGAATGGTGACGCCCAACGGCGCGGCGGTGTAACCCTTTACCGCGGGTGGCGGGGGTTTCTCATAATTCGGCCCCACCGCGCAGGCAACCAGGCTAGCTGTCAACACGGATGTCGGCAGGACGCGCAAGAACTTCCCGATGGAATTTTTTTTCATCTACCTGGGTTTACAACTGCACGTTCGCCATTGTCATTTGCAGGCTATCAACGATTCACGGCCTGCATGCCTTGATGATGATGGTGACGGCGTTGTCAATGTAACGCTGCTTTTCATCATCATTGGGTAGCGGCTCCACCCCCAGTTCGGAACGCAGCCGGCAGCAGGTGACCATGCTGATGAATTGTTCGGCGGTAAACTGCGGATTATTCACTTTGAGCGTGCCGCGCTTGTTCTGCTCCACAAAATAATCCGCCAGGAATTTTCGGATGATGGCCGGGCCGGATTGGTAATACACTCGCCCGAGTTCCGGAAAGCGCGGTACTTCCGCCATCAGGATCCGGTGCATGGCGAGTTTCTCCTCCGAGAACACCACATTCATGAAATGCCTGGCAATGGCACGCAGGGTTTTCTCGGGGTTGCCGTCTTTCGCAGCCTCCGCGAAAGCCAGGGTCATCTTGTCGCAGCTGGTTCGTACCATGGCAGCGAACAGCTCCTCCTTGGAGCCGAAGTGATTGTAGACGGTCTGCTTGGAAACCTGAGCTTCATTGGCGATGACATCCATGCTGGCGGCGCCGAAACCCACCTCCAGAAACACCTTATTGGCGGATTCGAGAATCGCTTCGCGCTTGCCGGTATTGTCGGCGGCAACATTCATGGATGTACCCTCAGTGTCGGCTTCATGGCTGCCCGCCGGCGGATAAATGCAGAGCATCGGCCGTGAGCTGGCCGGTAGCCGCTTTGAGCGCGTAGGCCGCCACCAATTGATCATGTTCCGCGCGAATCAGGTTGACGCGCGCATTGAGAAGTTCCTGGTCGGCGTTCAGTACATCCAGCGTGGTGCGTTCACCTACCGAGGCTTCATCCCGCACACCCTTGGCGGCCACCTGCTCGGCCTGGATCTGACTGTTGATGGCTGCCAGCCGCGCATTGGCGGTCTGATAATCCTGCCAGGCATTGACCGCATCCAGCTGGGCTTGACGCTGGGTATCCAACAGCGCATCGCGGCTTGCGTCTGCGCGTTGTTCGGCAGCGTGCTTCTCCGCATCCAACTCACCCCCCTGGTACAGGGGCATTGAGAGTGTCAGCATGATGGAACGGGTGTCCACGCGGCTGAAACCAATTTCCGGATCGCGAGCCTCGAGCAGCTGGCCCACCAGCGCCACCGTTGGTTTCTGTTTGCCGCTCACGGCCTGCGCCTGCTGCTGCGCGGCATTCTGCGCGTAACGCGCTGCCAGCACCGTGTAATTCTTCTGCGCCTGTTGCAAGGCTTCGGCTTCCGTAGCCGGCAGCACCTGCGGTACGGGCGGCTGCTCCAAGGCGCTTGGTTCCACGCCCACCACGCGTACATAGGCGGCCACCGATGTGGCCAGTGCGCCTTGAGCCTGAATCAGCGCCGCCTGCGCCCCAGCCAGGCGCGCCTGGGCCTGGGCCACGTCGGTGTGGGTTACTTCACCGTTTTCGAATTCCGCCTGGGTGGCGGACAATTGCTTATTCAGCACCGCCACATTGTTCTGTTCGAGTTTCAGCACGGCCTGATCGCGCACTACATCCGTATACACGCTAGCCACATTCAGGAATACCTGCTCTTCTGCAGCGTGCAGTGCAGCGAATTGCGCCGACTGGGCGTCTTGGGCCGCATTCACGCCGGAAGAAACCTGGCCGCCGGTGTACAGAGCCTGAGTGATGGTCAGACCCGCAGTCTTGGTGTTTTGCGGATAGGCACTGACGGGAAAGAACGGGGAAGCCAAATCATTATGGGCGGTGCCGATGCCCGCCTCAAATGAAACCTGCGGCTTGTAACCCGCCCGGGCCTGCTGCACTTGATAACCACTCGCGCGTAACTGAGCTTGCTGGGCGTGGATGGCGGCGCTGCTGGCGTATGCCTGGCTGAATGCTTGGGTGAGCGTATCCCCGCTCGCACCGCCGCCGGCTGCGAGTGCCGCGACGGCAATGCACGCGGCCAAAGAAGTCATGCGCCATGCCGATGTGGCGGAGCGAGAATCGTTGTGTTTCTGGTTTGACATGGGTCTCACGAGTCAATTAGACTAGACCGTCCAGTCCATTCTGTCACCTCCCCAAAGGGATGTCAAAACCATGAGCGCCTTCAAGCGTGTGTTCGAAAACCCCCGTAGCCGTCGCCTGCTCTTGATGGTGATTCTGCCTCTGATACTCATCATCCTGGGCCTGTGGTACTGGATGCACTCGGAGCGTTATCAGAACACCGACAACGCTTATGTATTTGCCAACCAAGTGAGCGTGGCACCGCAGGTCTCGGGCCGGGTGATCGCGGTTCCCATATCCCAGAACCAGGCGGTGACCCCGGACCAGGTACTCTTGAAAATTGACCCGGCTCCGATGCAGTTTGCCTTAGATCAAGCCAACGCCGCCCTCAAAACGGTGGCTGATCAGATACGCGCCCGGCAACAACAATTACGCGCCGCCATGGCGGAACTCAAGGGCGCCGAAGCCAATGTCGCCTATCTGCGGCGCGATGTACAACGCAAGACAAATCTGGAACAACGCGACGTGGTACCGGCTGCACGCCTGGATGATCTCAAGACGAATCTCACCATGGCTGAGCAGAAAATCGTGGCAATCAAGGCTCAGATCGCGCAAATCGAGGCGCAACTGGGTAACACACCTTTTGGCCCCATCACCCAACAGGCATCCTACCAGCAGGCGCTGGCGGCACGAGACAAGGCCGCTCTGGATCTCTCCTACACCACCATCAACGCGCCCGCCGCCGGCGTGGTAACGGAGGTGAGCATCAAACCCGGTGACGTCGTGACCGCAGGCCAGCCGGTATTCGCGCTGGTCATGGGCGGCGAACGCTGGGTGGACGCCAACTTCAAGGAAACCCAGCTCACCCACGTGCATGTAGGCCAGAAGGCGAAAATCACCGTGGACACCTACCCTCACCACACCTGGGAAGGCACCGTGGTCAGCATTGCGCCCGGCACTGGTTCGATATTCTCGGTATTGCCGCCGGAGAATGCCACCGGCAACTGGGTGAAAGTGGTGCAACGTATCCCGGTGCGTATCCTCATTGATACCAAAGCGGATGGCCCGGATTTACGCGCCGGCATGAGTGCGGAAGTAACCATTGATACCCATTACTACCCGCTGTTTGGTTCCAGCGAGGCTGCGGCAGCCAGTAATTGATGGCTGACCATGATCGTGCGCCTGCCTAAACCCGTCGGCGGCAAGCCGCATACGGTGATGATTACCGTGGCGGTGATGCTCGGCACCTTCATGCAGGTGCTGGATACCACCATCGCCAATGTGGCCCTGCCCGACATGCAGGGCACATTTTCGGCCACCGAAGACCAGATATCCTGGGTCCTGACTTCCTACATCGTGGCGTCTGCCATCATGACGCCCCCGACCGGCTGGCTCGCAGGCCGCTTCGGCCGCAAACGGATTTACCTGATCAGCATGCTGGGCTTCGTAGCTGCCTCATTTCTGTGCGGCACCGCGACATCACTCGGAGAAATGGTGTTATTGCGGGCGATGCAGGGTTTGTTCGGTGCCGCCATGGTGCCTATTTGCCAAGCCATCCTGCTGGACAGCTATCCGCGCGAGAAGCATGGTATGGCCATGGCGATCTTCGGTGTCGGCGTGGTCCTCGGCCCCATCATCGGGCCGGTTCTGGGTGCCTACCTCACGGAGTATTACACCTGGCGCTGGGTGTTTTTCATCAACATCCCGGTGGGTGTGGTGGCCATACTCATGGCAATCTCCTACGTACACGAAACCGAAATCAGCAAGATCCGAATTTTTGATGGTTGGGGGTTTTTATTCATGAGCGTGGCCATCGGCGCTCTGCAAATGATGCTGGACCGCGGTGAACATAAGGACTGGTTTGGTTCCGCGGAAATCATCATCGAGTTTGGCCTGGTGCTGGCCGCCTTGTGGGTGTTCTTTGTGCACAGTGCAGGCCGCAAGAATTCTTATATTGATCTGACGCTTTTCAAGGACCGCAATTACGTCATCGCCAACGTGCTGGGATTCATGCTGTTCCTTTATATGTATGCGATCATGGCGCTGATCCCGCCGTTCGTGCAAAACCTGCTGGACTACCCGGTGATCGTCGCTGGTCTGGTACTCATGCCGCGCGGCGTAGGCACGTTGATTTCATTCGTATTCGTGGGGCGATTCGGCAACCGCACAGGCTATCGAGTCAATAGGGTCACGGGGCTTGTGATTATGGCCTTCTCCATGTACGAGATGTGCCATTTCAATACCCAGATCGATACCTGGATCATCACCTGGACGAGTTTCGTACAAGGCATCGGCATCGGTCTGGTGATGGGGCCGTTGTTCGCCGCCGCATTTTCCACCTTGCCGAGCGCACAACGCACCGAAGGCACCGGGGTATTCAACCTGATCCGCAATATCGGCGGCAGCATGGGCATATCCATCGCTTTCACGATACTGGCGCGCAGTACGCAGATCAGCCACCAAGCGCTGGGTGTGCATATCAACCCCTATAATCAGGCCATGCAACTTTCGCCCATGGCCTCGCGATTGAATTTGCACAATACCCATGACCTGACCATGATCAACGGACTGGTCACCAAGCAGGCGGCCATGATCGGCTACAACAATGACTTCAAGCTCATGATGATCGTCAGCCTGCTGGCCATTCCGTTGGTGTTCCTCCTGCGCCCGCCAAAATTCAATAACACCCAGCCGCACCAACCCGCCGTGGTGGCGGAATAACAGCCATGATCCTGCGCAAACCCGCCAATCAAGAGCAGCACACGGCGCTCATCACCATCTCGGTAATGTTAGGCACGCTCATGCAGGTGCTGGACACCACGATCGCCAACGTGGCGCTGCCCGATATGCAGGGCACGCTGTCGGCGACTCAGGATCAGATCTCCTGGGTGCTCACTTCCTATATCGTTGGCGCCGCTATCATGACGCCGCCGACCGGCTGGCTCGCGGGCCGCTTCGGTAGAAAACGCATCTATCTCATCAGCATGGTGGGTTTCGTGGTGGTCTCGTTCCTGTGCGGCACCGCCACCTCCCTGACGGAGATGGTGCTGCTGCGGGTACTACAAGGCCTGTTCGGTGCCTCCATGGTGCCCATCTCCCAAGCGATCCTGCTGGACAGCTACCCGCGCGAAAAGCACGGTATGGCCATGGCCATTTTCGGTCTCGGTATCATGCTCGGCCCGATTCTTGGTCCGACGTTGGGGGGCTATCTCACCGAGTACTATTCCTGGCGCTGGGTGTTCTTCATCAATATACCGGTTGGCATCATGGCGGTACTCATGACGATGAGCTATGTACATGAAACTGAGCTCAGCAAGACGCGTACCTTCGATGGTTGGGGCTTTTTATTCATGAGTGTCGCCATCGGTGCGCTGCAAATGATGCTGGATCGCGGTGAACGTCAGGATTGGTTCAATTCGGCGGAGATTATCATTGAGTTTGGCCTGGTGCTCACGGGTCTGTGGCTGTTCTTTGTCCATACCTTCAAGCGGGAGCATCCTTATATCGAACTCAAGCTATTCAAGGATCGCAATTTTCTCCTCGGGAATGTCATCGGTTTCATCGTTTTCATCAGCCTGTTTTCCATCATGTCGCTGATCCCGCCTTTCGTACAGAATCTGCTCGATTACCCGGTGATCATCACCGGGCTGGTGCTCATGCCCCGCGGCATAGGTACCATGCTCTCCATGATCGTCGTCGGGCGGCTATCCAACAAGATGGACCCGCGCCTGAATATGTCCGTGGGACTCTTCATCATGGCGTTATCCATGTATTTCATGAGTCATTTCGATACCGGTATCGATACCTGGGCCATTATCTGGACCGGATTCCTGCAGGGGCTGGGTATGGGCCAGGTGATGGTGCCGTTGATGACCGTGGCGTTCTCGACTTTACCGCCGCAATTACGTACCGAGGGCACCGGTATCTACAACTTGATCCGCAACGTTGGCGGCAGTGTTGGTATCTCTATCGCATTCACACTCCTGAGCCGCAATACCCAGATCAACCATGAGGTTCTGGGTGGGCATATCAACCCCTACAATCAAGCCATGCAACTATCGCCTATGGCCTCGCGGATGAACCTGCACAAC
>DAHVFI010000050.1 GCA_027317045.1 Gammaproteobacteria bacterium | reverse complement strand
GCCTGGTATCACCATGTGTTGCCGAATCCACCCGCCCAATTGCAGCCGTTCCTGCAGCAGGTGCAGCAGTTCGCCATGAACGAGTATGCCCAGGCTCTGAGTCAGGGCAATGCTTTGAGCCAGACCGAATTCGATAAAGTGGCGAACACGCTGCATGAATACACCGGCCTGAGCACCGCCTACATCGAGAAGGCCAATCTGCGCGTCACGGCCAGTGAGTTCGAGCATCAGCTTCTGGGCAGTCAGGATCTGACCACCGGACGGCTGGATGCGCGCTTCACCGGACCTAGCATGGATCCCCTGAGCGAGGTGGCCTTCTACGATCCGCAGGCGGCGGCCATCAGTTCCGCCTACGTGTCCGCGTTCAACGAGTACGCCCACAGTACCCTCAAGTTCGGCCGTGACCGGCGCTACATTCCGGAGACCTATCACAAATGGGACTGGACACATAAGAACCCCACCACCGGACAGACCTGGCCGGGGAATCTGAACGTGGCCGTGGACCTGTCACAAGCCATGAAATACAACCCGGACCTGAAAGTGCTGGTGAACAGCGGCTATTTCGACCTAGCCACGCCGTACTACGCCACCGTGTACACCATGGATCACTTGCAGATTCCCAAGAACCTGCAGGACCATGTGCAAATGAAGTATTACCATTCCGGCCACATGGTGTATGTGCACGTGCCGGCGCTCAAGCAATTGCACGACAACGCCGCACAGTTCATCAGGAGCACCGACAACCAGTAAAATCGGGACGCAGAGGATTGAATTCAGCAGGGCTCTTCGGAGCCCTGTTTTTTTTGCGGGATATCTGGAAGCCAGTCTTGAAAACATCAAGGCTGCCGCTATCTTCGACAGTCCCGGGTTTCCGGGGGGGTCAACTGCGCCAATGTCCCCAGATGATGGTAACGAAACCCAAACCTGCCACGGCTAGTGATACCCACACCGGCGCGCCATGCAGGCCCAGCAGCAATGCACCGCTGACGATGAGCGCGCCGCCCGTCACTGCGTGATACATGTGGCGCACGCGTTGACGCAACGCTTCGCGCAGGCGTTTCAGTTCCTCACTTTCCAAGCCCACCTGCAGTTTGCCCTCCGACAGCTGTTGCAGGATGGCATTCAGCCGCGCCGGCGTTTCCAGCAGCAACTCGCGCAGTGCCGGCAGTCCGGCGCGTAAGCGTTTCAAGGTAGCCTTGAGACTCATCTGCTCGCGTACCCAGTCTTGCAGGAACGGTTTGGCGGTTTTCCACAGATCCAGATCCGGATACAGATCGCGCCCCAGACCCTCGATGTTGAGCAGGGTTTTCTGCAGCAGCACCAGTTGCGGCTGCACTTCCATGTTGAAACGCCGCGCGGTCTGGAACAGGCGCACCAGCAGCTGGCCGAAGGAGATGTCCTTGAGGGGGCGGTTGAAAATCGGCTCGCACACCGTGCGGATAGCGCTTTCGAATTCATTCACGCGCGTGCCCGCCGGCACCCAGCCGGATTCCACGTGCAGCTCGGCCACGCGCCGGTAGTCGCGGTTGAAGAACGCCAGGAAATTCTCCGCCAGATATTGCCGGTCGCGCGGGTTGAGGGTGCCGACGATGCCGAAATCCACCGCCACATAACGCGGCCTTGCGGGGTCGGTCACATCCACAAAGATATTGCCCGGATGCATGTCGGCGTGGAAGAAGTTGTGTTTGAACACCTGGGTGAAGAAGATTTCCACGCCGTTCTCGGCGAGTTTCTGCATGTCCGTACCGTGTGCCTTCAGGGTTTCCACGTCGCTGACGGGCACTCCGTGGATGCGTTCCATCACCATGACGTTGCGGCGGGTAAGCGGCCAATGGATCTCCGGCACGTACAGCAAACGCGAATCCGCAAAATTGCGGCGCAGTTGCGCGGCGTTGGCAGCCTCGCGCATCAGGTCCAGTTCGTCGAGAATCACATGCTCGTATTCAACCACCACTTCCCGCGGCCGCAGACGGCGGGCATCGCGCCAGTAACGTTCCGCCAGCCCCGCGATCAGATACAGCAAGTCCAGATCGCCGCGGATGACGCGCTCGACGCCGGGACGCAGGACCTTGACCACCACTTCGCGGCCGTCGTTGAGACGCGCCGCATGTACCTGGGCGATGGAGGCGGAGGCCAGCGGTGTTTCGCTGAATTCCCGGAACAGTTCCGTCACCGGCTTGCCGAGGGTCTTTTCGACAATCTCGCGGGCTGCGCGACCCGGGAACGGCGGCACCTGATCCTGGAGCTTCGCTAACTCGTCGGCGATATCGTGGGGCAGCAAATCGCGCCGTGTGGACAGCATCTGGCCGAATTTCACGAAAATCGGACCCAGGTCTTGCAGCGCGCGCCGGATGCGCTCGCCGCGGGGCGCATCGCGCCGGCGCAGCCAGTAAAACGGCGAGACATAAATCAGAAAACGGATGGGGCGAAAGATGTGCGCCGTCAGGATGATCTCATCCAAGCCGTGGCGTGCTAGCACGAAGTTGATGCGCATGAGGCGCAGTGTCTGGCGCGGCGTGATCATGAGTGTTTTGGTTTTTTGCCCAGACGCTGCAAACGTGTCGACAACCTGTCCACATCGCTCTTCAGGTGATCCACATCGTCCAGAAAGTCCTCGACTTCATGGCGTGGCGGCAAGTCGGCGCTTTCGTAAACCAGATATTCCGCCAGGTCCTGGGCAAGCCGGCCGGCCGCATCCTTGCCCCAGCGCATGAAGCCGCGCGCCAGCTGGCCGATCTGGTGTGCGGCCACGTCACCGAGGTAATGCGACAGCAGTTCTTCCCAATCCAGGTCCGCCTGTTTGAGCAGCCGCGAAAAAACCTGTGCGGTTTCCGCATCACCGTTGAGTTCGATGCCACGCGGCGGCGCCTCGCCAGGTTTCAGCGCCGCCTCCAGCAGCGCAAAACTTGGGGCGCGCATGCTCATATCCGGCTTGCCGCGATGCTTGCCATGCACCCTCAGCTTGCCGTCCCGGGGCAGGAAATAGAGTTTGAGGGGCAGTTCCTTGAGTTCCAGCGCAATGACCTTGCCATCGAGCAGTTTGAGATCGCGTTGCGCAGCGCTGGAACCGGAAAGCGCGCTGTTGAGCGCCAGTTCCACCACCGGTGCAAACAGTGTCCCGATGGAGGGAGGTTTCAAAATCGATAACCCCGGTGGAGCGCGACGATGCCGCCGCTCAGGTTGAAGTAGCTGCAGCGTTCGAAACCCGCCGCTGCCATCATGGTTTTGAGGGCTTCCTGGTCGGGATGCACGCGGATGGATTCGGCCAGATAGCGGTAGCTGGCTTCGTCCCTGGCCACCCGTTTGCCTATCTGCGGCAGCACCTTGAAGGAATAAAAATCGTAAACCGGTTTCAATCCGGGTAGCGTGGGTTTGGAAAATTCCAGGATCAGCAATTTTCCACCCGGCTTGAGCACCCGGTACATGCTGGCGAGCGCCGCTTCCTTGCGGGTTACATTGCGCAATCCGAAGGCGATGGTGATGCAGTTGAAATACCTGTCGGGAAACGGCAGATTTTCCGCGTCCGCCTGCACGTAGCCCACATTACCGGCGATACCGGCATCCACCAGCCGGCGCCGGCCGTTCTCCAACATCGCCGCATTGATATCCGCCAGCAGCACGCGGCCGGTTTCCCCCACTTGTTTCGCCAGTCCGAGGGTAAGATCGCCGGTGCCGCCGGCCACATCCAGCGCGGACTGGCCGGGTTTCAAGCCGGTCTGGGACAGGGCGAAACGCTTCCACAAACGATGGATACCGAACGACATCAGGTCGTTCATCAGATCGTAGCGATTCGCGACCGAACTGAATACCTGGCCCACCCGGCGCACCTTCTCAGCGATGGGAATTTCCTGGAAGCCGAAGTGGGTAGTTGGTTCGCGGTGGCCGGTCATGGCAGAGACTCGTCGGGCGGAAGTGGCATTCTAGCAGCCGCCTCGTCCGGGAGGGATGCCTTCAGGAAGTCTGGCGCTGGTAACCGGCGTCTTGGAGGCGCTTGAGATAGCGTGACCAGTTTTCCTGCTGATTCCTGCCCAGATCGTGCAACACCGACCAGGAATACAGGCCGGTATCGTGGCCGTCATCGAACTTGAGACACACGGCGTAGTTGCCCACCGGCTCGACAGCGGTGATCTTTACATTCTCCTTGCCGGTTTGCAGGATCTCGGTGCCGTGGCCGCGCACTTCCGCCGAGGGTGAGAACACCCGCAGGTATTCGAACGGCAGCTCGAAGTTCTCGCCGCTATCGAAGGCGACACTCAGTATACCTGCGGATTTACGCAGACGCAGTTCAGTAGGACGCGGCTGGCTGACGGTCATAGAATGTATCTGCTGAGATCCTCATCCTTCACCAGCTTGCCTACCTGCTGGTCAACGTAAGCCGTATCAATCATGACTTTTTTGCCGCTCTTGTCAGCGGCTTCGAAAGAGATGCTCTCGAACAGCCGCTCCATGACGGTGTGCAGACGCCGCGCGCCGATGTTCTCGGTGCGCTCGTTCACCTCGAAGGCCACTTCCGCGATGCGGCGCACACCCTCCGGTGTAAATACCACCTGCATACCCTCGGTCTGCATGAGAGCCGTGTACTGAACGGTGAGCGCGGCATCCGGTTCCGTGAGGATGCGCACGAAGTCCTCGGTGGTGAGGGCGGCGAGTTCGACGCGGATCGGCAGCCGGCCCTGCAGTTCCGGAATCAGGTCGGAAGGCTTCGACATCTGGAAGGCGCCGGAAGCGATGAACAGCACGTGGTCGGTCTTCACGGTGCCGTATTTGGTGGTGACCGTGGTGCCTTCCACCAGCGGCAACAGGTCGCGCTGCACGCCCTCACGGGAGACATCCGCGCCATGCACTTCCCCGCGGCGTGTTACCTTATCCAGTTCGTCAATGAAGACGATGCCGTTCTGCTCCACGTTGGTAAGCGCCGCCAGTTTGATATCGTCCTCGTTGACCATTTTGGCGGCTTCTTCATCTTCCAGTAATTTTCGGGCTTCCTTGATCTTGAGTTTGCGCGCACGGCTGCGCTGGTTGCCCATGTTCTGGAACAGCCCCTGCAACTGCTGGGTCATCTCCTCCATGCCGGGAGGCGCCATGATTTCCACACCGATGTTGGCCATGACCAGTTCCACTTCGATCTCCCGGTCCTCGAGCTCGCCTTCCCGCAGCATCTTGCGGAATTTCTGGCGTGTGTCCGAGCTCTCCGGCGGCTGCGGTTCGTTGGCGAAGCCAACACTGCGCTTGCGTGGCAGCAGCGCATCCAGGATACGTTCTTCGGCGGCTTCCTCGGCGCGGGTTCGCACCCGGTGCTTGGCATGGTCGCGCTCCATCTTCACAGCCGCGTCCATGAGGTCGCGGATGATGGCGTCCACGTCCTTGCCCACGTAGCCCACCTCGGTGAACTTGGTGGCTTCCACCTTGATGAAGGGCGCGTTGGCGAGGCGCGCCAGGCGGCGTGCGATCTCGGTCTTGCCGACGCCCGTGGGCCCGATCATGAGGATGTTCTTGGGGGTGATCTCATTGCGCAACTTCTCCGGCACCTGCATGCGGCGCCAGCGGTTGCGCAAGGCAATGGCCACGGCGCGTTTTGCATCCGTCTGGCCGACGATGTGCTTGTCGAGTTCTTGGACTATTTCTCTGGGCGTCATCTTGGACATGATGTTGTTTTCACTTTTAAAACAAGATTTGTTGCGCGGCTTTGCCGCGAGTCAATTAAGAGAGCGGGTTCCGCCCCGCGGTCAGGTTACTTTTCTTTGGCGCAAAGAAAAGTAACCAAAAGAAACATTCAGGAGCGTCTCCGGGCGTTCTTTGCTGGGTTCAATGCTCCATGCTGCATTGGTTATCTCATGATATCGGTTTCTTCGGCTCTGCCATTCAAATAATTTTACTGAAGCGCAGGCCATG
>DAHVFI010000036.1 GCA_027317045.1 Gammaproteobacteria bacterium | reverse complement strand
CGGCGCGCTCGAACACGGTATCCACATCTTTTATATACAGCATGATGCCCACGGGCGGCGGTGTCCCCGAATTCGGCGCATGCGCGCCCATAGCCGGGTTTTCATCCGCAAGCATCACGCGCGAGGTGCCGATCTGGATCTCGGCGTGACCGATGCGCCCGCCGGGGGCGGGCAGCCGCAGCTTTTCCTTTGCACCGAAGGCTTTTTTGTAGAACTCGAGCGCCGCGGCCGCGCCATTGACGATCAGATAGGGTGTGATGCTGTGGTAACCGGCGGGGATGGGTTTGACCTTGCGGGTTTTGGCTTTACCGGCTTTGGCCTTGTGTGGCCTAGCTTTTGCAGCCTTGCGGTTTTGGGATGTGGATTTCTTGGCGAGTTTCTTGCGTGCCATGCGAAACTCCTGAAATTAGAGCGTGACGATGCCGTTAGTGTAATACGGCGAGCTATCAGTGGAACGACCCGCGCACAGCCTTCCTGAAGAAGGAGCGATACTCGGGAGTCTGTGCGGCGCCGCCACGCATGAACCATTCCGGTTCGATGCTGAACTGCAGCAACTTGCATTCCAGCGCGCCGTTATAAAAGGAATTCATTTTGCGGGCGCGGATGCCGAGTTGTTTGCCGAGCCCCAGGTCGCCGACGATGACGCCGGCCTGCCAGCCGGGGCACTGGCTCTTGAGCCAGTGGCCGAGTGTCGCGTAGAGCGGTCCGAGGGTTTCGATTTTTCCCAGGCGTTCGCCGTAGGGCGGATTGGTAACCACCAGTCCGGGCGGCAATCCGCTGGGCAGAATGTTCTGTTCCAGGGACTTGTGTGCGAAGCGTACCATGGGCGCGACGCCGGCCGTGCGTGCGTTCTGTTGTGCCGTGAGGATCGCTTTGGCATCGTGATCGTATCCCAAGATCATCAGCTTGCACGCGCGGCCCGTGGTTTGGCGCGCACGCGCTTCCATGATCAGCTTTTCCCAGAGCCTGCGGTCGTGCTTCAGCCAGCCGCTGAAGCCCCAGTAATCCCGCAGCAGACCCGGGGCGATATCCCCGGCCATGAGCGCGGCTTCAATCACCAGCGTGCCGGAACCGCTCAGGGGGTCCACGAAGCTGCCACCCGCTTTGGCAATTGCCGGCCAGCCGCATTTGAGCAGCAGCGCGGCGGCCAGGTTTTCTTTCAGTGGCGCCGCCACACCCTGTATGCGGTAGCCACGCAGGTGCAGGCTGTCGCCGGAGAGATCGAGACTCACGCTGGCGATGTCGCGATGCAGATGGCAGTTGATGCGCACATCCGGCCGCTCGCGGTCGACGCTGGGACGACGGCCGAATTTTTCGCGGAAGCGGTCCACGACGGCGTCCTTGACGCGCTGTGCGCCATACTGGGTGTGGGTGATGCCGGCGGTGGTGCCGGTGAAATCCACCGCCAGGCTGCCGTCAGGCGACAGGTCATTTTCCCAGGGCATGCGGTTGATACCCGCGTACAGCTGGGCGTCATCCGTGACGCCGAATTTCGAAATTGGGTAAAGCACCCGGTTGGCGGCCCGCAACCACAGGCAGGCGCGGTAGGCTATGGCCGGCGGTCCCTCGAATGACGCACCGCCGCGCGCCTCTTTCACGTTCCTGGCCCCGAGTGCGCGCAATTCATCGGCCACGATCGGTTCCAGCCCCTTGGCGGCCGTGGCGAAAAACCGCAAAGCGGCAGGGGAATTCGGCCGGCGTGGAGCAGACATGGGATTAGGTTACAGTTAAGTTCGCTGACCTACCAATCATATTCTCCAGCATGACCAGCGCCGACACCATTCCAGCACTGCTGCGTCCCGTTTGGGAGCGCTGCCAGCAGTCACTGGTGGCGTTGCCGGAATTCCCCGCAGCCGTGGCTGCGGCATTGCCGCGGGTATGGGTGTGCAGCGAGTTCGTGGCGCAAACTTGCACCCGTCAGCCGCAACTGCTCGCCGATCTAGTTAATTCCGGGGATTTGCAAAGCACGCATTCGCCCGCGTTGCGGGTTAGTGCAGCCTTGCGCACTGTTCAGAATGAAGCCGAGTTATCCCGCGGCTTGCGGCAACTCCGCCGGCGCGAGATGACACGCATCGCCTGGCGGGATCTGGCGGGCTGGGCGAACCTCACGCAGACGCTGCAAGATCTTTCGGCTCTGGCGGATGCCTGCCTGGACGGCGCGCTGACCTCGTTGGCGCGCTGGCATACTGAACGTCACGGCGTGGCACGCAACCCCAAGGGCGCAGCGCAATCGCTGGTGGTGCTGGGCATGGGCAAACTGGGCGCCCATGAGCTCAATTTCTCCTCGGACATCGATCTGATATTCACCTATCCGGAGAACGGCAGCAGCGATGGCCCCAAGCCGCTGGATAACGAAGAATATTTTTTGCGTCTCGGCCAAAAGCTCGCGCGCTTGCTGGACGAAGTCACGCTTGACGGTTTCGTGTTCCGGGTGGATTTGCGGCTCAGGCCCTTTGGGGAAGCCGGACCGCTGGCCATGAGTTTTGACGCGCTGGAAACCTATTACCAGAATCACGGACGTGAGTGGGAACGCTACGCCTTGATCAAGGCGCGGCCGGTGGCCGGCGATCTTGTGCAAGGCCAACGGCTGTTGAGCATGCTGCGGCCGTTTATGTACCGGCGCTATCTGGATTTCAATGTCTTTGCGTCGCTGCGTGAGATGCAGCAGCTCATCATGCAGGAAGTGCTGCGCCGCGGTCTTGAAGACAATATCAAATTGGGCCGCGGCGGCATCCGCGAGATCGAATTCGTCGGTCAGGTGTTCCAATTGATCCGCGGCGGCCGCGAGGCCGCGTTGCGGGAACGCGCCATCATCTCGGTGCTGCGCCATCTCGGCCAGGCGAATTATCTGCAGCCGGCGGAAGCCGAGGCGCTCATCTCGGCCTATGAATTCCTGCGGCGTACCGAGAATCGTCTGCAGGAATACAAAGATGAACAGACCCACGAATTGCCCACGGATGAACTGAACCGCGTACGGCTGGCCTGGTCCATGGGATTCGATACCTGGCCGGCATTCAGCCAGGCGCTGGATGGACATCGTCGCCAGGTGCAGCGGATTTTCGAAGCGGTGTTCGCGGCACCGCATACGCTGCGTGGCCAGTGGCAGAAGGAATCACCGTTTGCGTGCGTGTGGCGCAGCGCCCAGGCGGATGCGGGCACCGATAAATTGTTGCTCGACGCCGGTTTCACACAGCCCGCCGAAATCCTGCAAGCACTCAAACAGTTGCGCACAGGACCGTTGTTGCGGGCCTTGGGCGAGCGTGGACGCCGGCGCCTGGATGATTTGATGCCGCGATTGTTCGAGGTCGCGGGTACCACGCCGGACCCGGGCGAGACCTTCAAGCGGCTATTGCGGGTGCTGGAGGCCATCGCCAAACGCTCCACTTACCTGGCATTGTTGCTGGAGAATCCCACGGCGCTGGAGCATCTGGCGCAGCTGGCTTCCGGCAGCGCCTGGCTCACCGATCTGGTGGTGCGCACGCCGCTGCTGTTGGATGAACTCATCGATCCACGCATGTTCAGCGAGTTTCCCTCCCAGGAATCGCTGCAGGCGGAATTGGAAGGCACGCTCAAGGATATTGCCGGCGACGACTTGGAAGCGCAGATGGATGCACTGCGTCAGTTCCAGCAGGCCGCGGTAGTGCGGGTAGCGGCGGCTGATCTCTCGGGGAATGTGCCGCTCATGAAGATCAGCGACTTCCTCACCTGGATCGCGGAGCAGGTGATCCACAAGGCGCTGGAAATCGCCCGACAACACCTGCTCATCCGTCATGGCGAACCCTGGTGCCGGGAGGCGGACGGGGAGCGGCGTGCGCGTTTCGGCATCGTCGCCTACGGCAAGCTCGCGGGTCTGGAATTGGGTTACGGCTCCGATCTGGATCTGGTGTTCCTGCACGACAGCGCCGGCGAGCATCAGCAGACGCGCGGCTCACGTCCGCTGGACAACAACGAGTTTTTCACGCGTCTGGCGCAGCGCGTCATCAATGTTCTTTCCATCCCGACGACCTCAGGGGTGCTCTATCAGGTGGATACCCGGCTGCGGCCCAGCGGTGCGGCAGGGCTGATCGTGAGTTCCATGGAAAGTTTCGCGCGCTACCAGCGGCAGCAGGCCTGGACCTGGGAACATCAGGCGTTGCTGCGCGCACGTCCGGTGGCCGGCGATACGGCGGTGGGCGAGGCATTCGAAAGACTACGCCGTGAAGTCCTCGGCCGGCTCCGGGACGGTGAGAGCCTCAGGCGCGAGGTGGCGCTGATGCGCGCCCGCATGCTGAAAGAGCACGTTCACGTGGATGGGGAGTTTGACATCAAGCTCGACGCTGGCGGCCTCACGGATATTGAATTCCTGGTGCAGTACTGGGTGCTGCAGAACGCCGCCCAGTATCCGCTGTTGCTCGACTGGACCGACAATATCCGCAACCTGGAAGGGCTCGTGCGCACCGGCATCCTGAACGCGGAGCTGGGCGGGTTTCTCGCCGACACCTACCGGTCGTTCCGCAAGATCGTGCATCGCCGCAGCCTGGAAGGCCGGCCGGCGCGCATCCCGGAGGCCGAGGCGGAACCGCAGCGCGGCCGGGTGCGCGCCTTGTGGGAAGCGAGCATCGGAGCGGCAGCCGCCGGCAACCCGGAGTAGCTTGGTATAATCGGCGTCTTTTCGATCATTGAGGTACGATCGTGGCCAAAGTCGCCGTCGAACAGCCAGGCTTGCAGGCCCCCAACGCCCGCCGCCATT
>DAHVFI010000028.1 GCA_027317045.1 Gammaproteobacteria bacterium | reverse complement strand
AGGGGGCCGAATATGGTTGTGTGAAATTCCCGCGCATCACAGCGCCTTCCGCTTCCAGTGCCAACAATGCGGGCTCGATCTCAGGAATCGCAAGTCCCAATAAATCCGCCAAATCCTTTACGGTGGCCGGACCGGAGGCTTCCAGGCGGCTGCGCAACAATTCGACCAGCGCCGCTGCGCGTGTCAACGGTTCAGCGCTAGATTCCGCAACCGGCTGGATGCGTGGATTGAGTCCGGCATCCGGAAACACCGCCAGCAATTCCTGCAGACGTTCGGCCGCGACCCATACCATCTGATTGTTCGGCAAACGTGCAGCGGTGGCGCGGCGCGTCTCGCCCAAACGCTCGAACAGGTGTTGCCAGCCTGAATCACGTGCAGCTTCCCGATTTCCATCTAAGCCCTCCTGCTCGGTCAGAAATCCCAGCACCACCAGGGCATCATGCAGTTCATCCGCATCCCGCGCCCCGGGCCAGACTTCCGCGCGTACCCGGGCAATGGCGTCGGGATCGAGTTCGGCCAGGGACCCGGCTTCTTCAAGGCTCAGCACACCGCGCGCCTGCACCGCCAGCGTGCGCCGCTCTTCCGCGGGCGAATCGTCCAGGAATGCATACGGGCGTGCCGATAAAATCTCCTGGGCCAGGGGTGAAGGTGCGGCCAGATCCCGCGCCACGACTTTCAGGGTGCCGTCCTGCAAGCGTTCGAGCAGCCGCAGAAATCCGTTCGCATCCATGACTTCGTGCAGACAGTCATTCAATGTCTGCCGTACCAGCGGATGCTCCGGCACCTCGATGGCGCCGCTGAGATTTTCGGCGCAGGCCAACTGGTCGGGAAACACCACCGCCACCAGATCCTGGGCATCGGCGCGCTGGAAAGCCGCCGGCGTGCGCCGGCCGTTGCGGTTGCGGCGCACCGCCAGGGCGGTGGTGGTGACCCAGCGCCAGCGGCTGCCGAACATGGGCGCGGCCAGCACCGCCTGGGTCAGCACCTCGAGGGCGGTGGCGGAATTGAGATAGCGCGCCGGCTCTTCCAGCGGGAAGCTGTGGGTCGGCCCGAGTGACAGCACGATGGTGTCTTCGAGTGCCGCGGCCTGCAACTCGAAATTGAATTTGCGGCAAAAACGTTTCCTGAGCGCCAGGCCCCAGGCGCGGTTGACGCGCGCTCCAAAGGGCGAATGGATCACGAAATGCTGGTCGCCGGCCTCGTCGAAGAAACGCTCGAACACCAGCGTGTCCTGGGTGGGCAGCACCGACAGCGCGGCATGCGCGGTCGTCAGATATTCCGTGAGCTGGCCGGCGGCGGCTGCATCCAGTCCCAAGTCGTGCGCCAACCAGATGCCCAGGTCTTTGCCGGCAGCCAGCTGTCCATTGGCGGTGGAACGCAGGCGCGATACCGCAGCCGAAAGTTCCGCGCTGCGCGCCGGTGCCTCGCCGAACCAGAAAGGGATGTTGGGCGGCGCGCCCCTGGCGTCCTCCACCAACACCCGGCCCTGCTCGATCTTGAGCATGCGGTAGCTGGTGTTGCCCAGCTGGAAAATGTCGCCGGGAATGCTCTCGAAGGCAAAATCCTCGTTGAGGGAACCGATGCGCAGGCCCGCGGGCAAAAGCAGCACCTCGTAATCAAACTGATCGGGAATCGCGCCGCCGTTGGTGACCGCCACGAGCTTGGCGCCGCGCCGTCCGCGCAGTTTGCCGTTAACCGCGTCGCGGTGCAGATAGGCGCTGCGTCGGCCGCGGCGGGTCGAAAAACCCTCCGCCAGCATGCACACCACCTCGGTGTAGTCCTCGCGTTTCAGATAACGATACGACCAGGCGCGACGCAGGCACTCAAACAGTTCCGCTTCATCCCATTCGCGGCAGGCCACTTCGGCGACGATCTGCTGCGCCAGCACGTCCAGCGGCGCGTCCGGCACCTGCAGGGCATCGAGTTCGCCGCGGCGCACGCAATCCAGCAGCGCCGTGCATTCCACCAGATCGTCCCGCGACAGCGGGAACAAGCGGCCTTCCGGTAATGCGCCCAGGGCATGGCCGGACCGGCCGACGCGCTGCAAAAACGCACTGATACTGCGGGGCGAACCCAGCTGACACACCAGATCAACGTCGCCGATGTCGATACCCAGCTCCAGCGAGGCGGTGGCCACCAGTGCCTTGAGTTCACCGCGCTTGAGGCGCTGTTCCGCGTCCAGCCGATGGGCACGCGCCAGACTGCCGTGATGGGCAGTCACCTGTTGTTCGCCGATACGCTCGGCCAGATGCCGCGCAGCGCGTTCCGCCAAGCGCCGGTTGTTGACGAATATCAGCGTGGTGCGGTGAGCACGGGTCAACTCCGCCAGACGCTCGTAGATTTCCGACCAAATCTCGTTGGCCATCACCGGCGCCAGCGGCGAACGCGGCAACTCCAGATGCAGGCGGCGCTCACGCACGTGACCGGTATCGATGATAGTGCAGCCTGCGTCCGCACCGGTGAGGAACTGCGCCACTTCTTCGATGGGTTTCTGGGTCGCGGACAGACCGATACGCACCGCGGGTGCCGCTGTCAACGCCGACAAACGCTCCAATGAGAGCGCCAGGTGCGCGCCGCGCTTGTTGCCGGCGAGCGCGTGGATTTCATCCACGATCAGGGTGCGTACAGTGGCTAACATTTTGCGGCCGGAATCCGAGGTCAGCAGGATGTACAGCGATTCCGGCGTGGTCACCAGAATATGCGGCGGCGTGCGGCGCATGCGCTGGCGCTCCGCCTGCGGCGTGTCGCCGCTGCGTACCAGCGCGCGGATATCCACGTCCGGCAGTCCCGATTCAAGCAGCTGGTTGCGGATGCCTTCCAGCGGCTGCCGCAGGTTCTTCTGGATGTCGTTGGACAGGGCCTTGAGCGGCGAAATGTACAGCACGCTGCATTCGTCCCTCAGGCCATGGGTCAGTCCTTGCTTGATCAGGTCATCAATGGCGGCGAGAAACGCCGCCAGGGTCTTGCCGGACCCGGTGGGCGCGGCGATGAGTGTCGGGCGGCCGGCACGGATCGCGGGCCAGGCCGCATCCTGGGCTTCGGTGGGCGCGGCGAAGGTCTTGCGAAACCACGCAACGGTGGCAGGATGAAATAATTCCAGGCTCATTGTCTGAACTTAATTGTCATCAGGTCAATTGTGAGGATCAGTAAACACCCGGGATCAGCCGTTTCGTACGGCGGCGGTAGCTTTCATAAGACTCGCCCAAAACGGTGCTGAGTGCCGTTTCTTCTTCGTGAATGCGATACAGATACACCGCGATAGAAATCGCCATGATGATAAGCAGGCTCAGCCAGTTGCCCAAGGCCAGGCCACAGCCCAGGAACGCGATGAGCGCGCCCAAATAGCTGGGATGACGGATGTAATGATAGAGGCCGCTATCCACTACCTGGTGATCAGCGAGCACCGCCACGTTGGGCGTGTGGAACCGGCCAAGCTGGGCGACGGCGATGGAACGCACCAGGATGCCGATGCCCATTATGATCAGTCCTGCAATCTGCACCGGCACCGTCGGGTGGATGACGCCGTAGGGTGTATAGGCAAGATAAATGCCTGCCACCCAGGCAATCATATTGCCCAGCATGATCGCCCACAGGGAAAAGCGGTCGCGGCTTTCGCTCTTGGCGGACTTGCGGCGAAAGACCACCGTGCCGTCAAGGAACAGCCACAGGAAAAACAATACGATGGCGGTCCCGCGCAAAGTCCACATATCAGCTCTCCTGGTTGTTCATTACCCACAGAACTTCAAACACGGGGAGCCCGCAGATCATGTGGCCGAGCAAGTGACGCCTGTTCCACCGAGACCGCAGTAGCCGTCGGGATTCTTGGCGAGATATTGTTGGTGGTAATCCTCGGCATAGTAGAACTCAGTTGACGGTTGGATCTCAGTGGTGACGGCCGGATGGCCGGCGGCGAGCAATGCCTGCTGGTAGCGCCGCAGGGATTCTTCGGCCGCGTGTTGCTGCGCTTCGCCGAAGGTGTAGATACACGAGCGGTACTGGGTGCCGATGTCGTTGCCCTGGCGCATGCCCTGGGTGGGATCGTGGGTTTCCCAAAACAGTTTCAAGAGCTGAGCGTAATTTACCAGCTTCGGATCAAACACCACGCGCACCACTTCCGCATGGCCGGTGCGGCCGCTGCACACTTCCTCATAGGTGGGATTGGGTGTGTAGCCGCCGGCATAGCCCGCGGCAGTGACATACACACCCGGCTGCTGCCAGAACTTGCGTTCCGCACCCCAGAAACAACCGAGGGCGAACACCGCCTCCTGCAGGCCGGCGGGAAACGGGGGCTTCAGGGGATGGCCGTTGACGAAATGCCTCTCCGGCGTCGGCATCGGCGTAGCCCGGCCCGGCAAGGCCTGGGTGGGTGACACCATTCTGGTTTTAGCGGACAGACCAAGCATTGTGCATTCTCGCAGATGGCAAGCGCGGGATTTACGCTTCTACTGAGACCGTATCATACTGCCTTTCATTTCACTGATTCGAAAACACCCGGGGACTCCGTATGACCGATATTAAAATCGCCGTGGTCACCGGCGCCAACCGCGGTCTCGGTCTGGAAACCGCCCGGCAGCTGGCGCAAGGCGGTTTCCATGTGGTGCTTACGGCCCGCAATCCGCAGGCCGGGGCACAAGCGCTGCGTAAACTGCAGGCGGAAAATCTCAGCGTGGAACTGCGCAAGCTGGACGTCAACTCCACCGAGGATGCCCTGGCGCTGGCACATTACCTCCGCGAGCACCACCGCCGCGTGGACGTATTGGTGAACAACGCCGGCATCCTGCCGGAATCCTCCCGCGAGGCCGGCGCCAAATCCACCGACGCGCTCAAGGTTTCGCCGCTGACGGTGATGGAAATCTTGAATACCAACACCCTGGGCGCGGTGCGGCTCATCCAGGCGCTGGCACCGCTGATGCCGGAAGGCGCGCGCATCGTCAACGTATCTTCCGGCATGGGTGCCCTCAACGACATGGGCGGCGGCTATCTGGGGTATCGGATCTCCAAGGCAGCGCTCAACGTGGTGACCCGTGTGTTCGCCCACGATCTCGCTGACCGCGGCATCAGCGTGAACTCCGCCTGTCCCGGCTGGGTGCGCACCGACATGGGCGGACCCGGCGCCAGCCGCTCAGTCGAAAAAGGCGCGGAAACCATCGTCTGGCTGGCCACCTCGCCGCAGCCTGCCGGGAGCGGTTATTTCTGGCGTGAGCGTAAGCAAATACCCTGGTAGCGCGTCTCTACTTGGGAAAAGTCTTTTTGTTGGAGCTGGGTGCGGGAGCCTGGGATGTGGCTGGCAAGGTCACCCCGTTATCGGCCGCCTCGCGCAACAGGTAATCATAAAGATAACGGTAGCGTCCGGTGGGGTTATTGCCAAACAGCGGATCCTCGATACCCACTGACTTGCTGCGGATATCCTTCCAGTCATACGCACGCAGGGTTAGCAGCGCTGCCGGAAACAGAACCCGCTCCTCGGTCTCCACATGTAATGCCTGGATGGCAAGATAATGCCGGCCAAACTCCAGCAGGCGTGGGGGCGCCTGACTGTCGCCTTGCTGCATGGCGAGTGTGAGTTCAATCAGGTTGTCCTCCAGTGCATATATTTCCTGGTGCTGCTGGTGCAACTGCTCCACCTCCTTTTGTACCGGCGCGCCGCGGGCCAGCAGCTTTTCGAAGATGAGTTCTTCCTTGGGATGGTGCACCACGCTCGGAAATTTGCGCATGTAGTAGAATGCGTTTGCCATCAAGATCAGATCCGGGTTTGCATGTCGCTCAAGCAGGTCCAGTTGCATGCGAATCAGGATAATCACCCTGCGCATATCGGCATGTTCCCGCCGCAATTTATCGATGATGGGGTTGACCCGCATACAAGCCTCTGGACCCAGCGGCACACTTTAATATATAGCGTTTGCCGGGGCCAGCGGCATGCAACCAGGTCAGCTTGGGGATGCGCAAAAAAGCCGCTGGGTTCGCAGATCGGAGTGTGTCATGCGGCCGGCGAGCGCCAATTTCTACTGTGCAGATGCTGCTTTCACGCCCTGGCATGAGGATAGCCACCTGCATATTGCGCAGGCTATGGGTCAGCAGGCCCTGGCTTGCGCCTGCATCCAGCGCCGGGTACTCAGGCCGCGCGCAAGCTCTTCAACGCACCGCCCCAACCGATAAGCTGGTCGAGCATCAGACTGACTTCCGCCTCATGATGCGGAGCGGGTTTGAACACGGAGAAGTTCTCGAAGTCCGTAAACAGCGACAAAGCCACTTGCGCGCGCACCGTGGCTACCTGCAGCTCGGCCATCACCAAGCGCAAGTTTTCCACCGCACGTGTTCCGCCGGCACTCCCGTAGCTCACGAAGCCCGCCGCCTTGTTGTTCCACTCGTGGTATAGGAAATCAATGGCGTTCTTGAGTGCGCCCGAGGTGCTGTGGTTGTACTCCGGCGTCACGAAGACGTAGGCATCGAAGGGGTTGATCTTCTCGGACCAGGCTTTGGTATGCGCATGGCTGTATTGCTGAAGCGAGGGTGGCACGGGTTCATCGAGATGCGGCAGCTGGTAGTCCTTGATGTCCACAAGCTCGAATTCGGCGTCCGTGCGCCGCTGCGCGATCCCGTAAACCCATTTAGCCACGGCCTCGCCGTTGCGGCCCGGGCGCGTGCTTCCGATGATAACGGCAACTTTTGGTTTCATTTGCTTCTCTCCGATGTTGAACAGTGTTTTTCAAGACATGATCCCCGACCCACCCGGCATAGCGGAAAGGGTGCCGAGGCAACCATCAGGCCGCCAGCTTCTCGGCGTGAATGGTCTCGCGTATCTTGGGACGCGCGGTCATGCGATTCATGTAAGCCTCGACGTTCTTCCACGGGCTCAAGTCCACGTTCAGGAAGTTTTTCCAGTTCAGAATGGTGAATGCATAAGCGTCCGCTACCGTGAACTGCTTGCCCATTAAAAACTCATGGCTGGCCAGATGCTTGTCCAGCAGCGCAAAGCGGTTTTTCAGTTTGTCCAGGAATATCTTCTTCGCGGCCTCCGGCATGTCGCCGTTAAACAAGGGGCTGAAGCCCTTGTGCAGCTCGCTGCTGATAAAGGTTAGCCATTCGATGGTGCGGTAACGCTCCATGCTGCCGGGCGCGGCCAGCAATCCGGGCTTGCGGTCGCCCAGATACTGCAGGATGGCCGCGTCTTCCGTCAGCAGCAAACCATCTTCCAGTTGCAGCGCCGGCACATAGCCCTTGGGGTTGATCTGGTAATAGTCCGTGCCATCGGCGAGCCTGTGGGTCTTGAGATCCACCTGCACCGCCTCGAACGGCAAGCCGAGTTCGCGCAGCACAATGTGCGGAGCCATGGAGCAGGCGCTGGGGGAGTAATACAGTTTCATGGTTGTGACTCCTGATATATTTTCGCAATCAGTAATTTGGACACGGCCGGGGTTTCAGGCAGCTTCAGCCTGCAGTGACGGATAATCGGTATAACCCTTGGCGCCGCCCTGGTATAAGGTGGTCTGGTCAACGGACGCCAGCGGTGCGTGCAGGCGAAAACGTTCCACCAGATCCTGGTTGGCGATGAACGGCATGCCATAGGCCACCAGATCCGCCTGACCCTTGCGAATCACTTCGTTACCCCGTTTCCGATCGTAGCCGGTGTTGGTGATGAGTGTGCCGCGGTACACCGTACGGTAGTGCTCGCTGACGTTGGCTACCATGTTGGGAATGGCGGAGAGATCGCCTTGGGACTCGCGTAGGTGCAGATAGGCCAGTGCATAACCTGACAATGCACCGATGACAAAGTCGTAGAGCGCGCGGGTATCCGAATCCGCCGGTACATTCCAGGTGTTGGCCGGCGACAAACGCACGCCCACGCGCTCACTGCCGATGGCGTCGCTCACGCCGTCCACGATTTCGAACAGGAAGCGCGCGCGCTTGGGGATATCGCCGCCGTACTCGTCGGTGCGCCGGTTGCTGCCATCACGCAAGAATTGTTCGACGAGATAGCCATTGGCGCCGTGTATCTCCACGCCGTCGAAACCCGCCGCCATGGCATTAGCAGCTGCCCGCACGTAATCCTGTGCGACGGCCCTTACTTCCGAAGTTTCGAGTGCCCGTGGCGTGAGCGTGTCCTTGAGGCCCAGCGGCGTGAACGACTTGGTGTTGGGATTGATGGCCGAAGGCGCTACCGGCAGCGCGCCATTATGAAAATCCGGGTGGGAAACATAACCCACGTGCCAGAGTTGCAGGAATACGCGCCCGCTGCGCGCGTGTACGGCCTCGGTGACTTTCCTCCAGCCGCGGATCTGCGCCTCTGAATGGATGCCCGGTGTATGGATGTAACCCACGCCTTGAGGAGAAATCTGGCTGCCCTCGGTGATGATGAGTCCGGCGGATGCGCGCTGCGCATAATATTCGGCATGCAATTCCGTGGGTGCCTGATCGCGGTTGTAGGTGCGCGAACGCGTCATGGGAGCCATAACCACGCGGTTCGGCAACTGATAGCACCCCAGCTTCACTGGGGTCAAAAGCGGCTGTGGGTTCATCAGTAGCTCCTATCGATATTCATAAGTTTTTGCATATTTAAATACTTCGATATATAAAACCTGAAAAAATCCCCTTGCGGGGTGCCCTGGACTCAATTTTTTACAAGCCTGTTTGCAGGAAGTCCCCCAATTCCTTGAGCGCCTGCTCATTACGCTCATAGAAGGTCCACTGGCCCTCACGGCAGGCAACCACCAATCCGGCCTGTTCCAGGATGGCCAGGTACTGGGAAGCGGTGGATTGAGAAAGGCCCAATTTGGCCTGGATCTCGCCGACACACACCTTGCGGCCGCGGGCACTGCCCGAAGGGCAGTCGCCAAAGTGTTTGCCCGGTTCCTTCATCCATTGCAGGATTTTGAGCCGGGACTCATTGGCCAGCGCTTTGAAGACTTCTACCTGTTCCATGGCAAGATATTATATCGAGTTTTCCCGATATGTCAATATTAAAAACCCATACAGGTGCACCAACACCCAGTAACCATCCCGATCAGAACTGATCCTCGCTCAAGGCCAGCACCCCCACGGCACCGCTGACGATGGATTCTTTGAGAGCCGGCGCCCGGGTCAGTTCGTGGTCGGCATAGAAACGCGCGGTACCGAGCTTGGCCTTATAAAAAGGGGCGTCGCCCGCACCGGCATCGAGTTTTTTCTGCGCAATCAAGGCGGCGCGTGCCATCTGCCAGCCACCGCTGACGATACCGACCAGCATCAGGAACGGCACCGAACCGGCGGCGGCGGCTTTCACATCGCTGGCGTAATGGCTCACCAGCCAGTTCACCGCTTCTTCCAGTGCATCGATGCCCGCGGACAGTCGCATGCCGATGGCTTTCAGCATCTCGCCCTGGGCGTTTGCCAATTCTTTTTCGGTAGCGCGCATCATGCCGGTGAGCGCCTTGGCGGCCATGCCCTGGTCGCGGGCAATTTTGCGGCCGATCAAATCCTTCGCCTGAATTCCGGTGGTGCCTTCATAAATGGTGCTGATACGCGCATCGCGGAAATACTGGGCAGCGCCGGTTTCCTCGATATAGCCCATGCCGCCGTGTACCTGGATGCCGAGGGAAGTGATATCAATGGCATTTTCCGTACACCAGCCCTTGACCACCGGAATCATCAGATCCACAAAAGCCTGCGCTTGCGCACGTTGCTGTTCATCGGGGTGACGCAGGGCCCGGTCCAGCCCCGATGCGGTCACATAAGCGACGGCACGCATGGCCTCGACGCGCGCCTTCATGCTCATCAGCATGCGGCGCACATCCGGGTGGTGGATGATGGTCACCGGTTGACCATGGCGTTCGCTGATATCGGCGCTCTGCACCCGCTCCCGGGCATACGCGCGTGCCTGCTGCCAGGCGCGGTCGGCGATTCCCAAACCCTGCACACCCACATCGAAACGCGCCAGGTTCATCATGATGAACATGTATTCGAGTCCGCGGTTTTCTTCGCCGATCAGATAGCCGACCGCCCCGCCTTCCTCGCCGTAACTCATCACCGCCGTGGGACTGGCGTGAATGCCGAGCTTGTGCTCGATGGAAGCGCACTGCACATCATTACGCTTGCCGACGGAACCGTCGGTATTCATCAGGAACTTGGGCACCAGGAACATGGAGATACCCTTAACCCCGGCGGGCGCGTCCGGAGTGCGCGCCAGCACCATATGAATGATGTTCTCCGTCCAGTCGTGTTCGCCGTAGGTGATGAATATCTTCTGGCCGGTGAGTTTGTAATGATCGCCCACGCGCAGCGCACGACAATGCACTGCCGCCAGATCCGAACCCGCCTGGGGTTCGGACAGATTCATGCTACCGGTCCACTCACCGGAAACCATTCTCGGCAGGAAGCATTGTTTGAGTGCCTCGGAGCCACTCAGGAGCAGCGCTTCCACGGCTCCCTGTGTCAGCAGCGAGCACAGCGCGAAGGACATGTTGGCTGCCTGCCACATTTCCTGCAACGGCGCGGATAACAGTTGCGGCAGACCTTGGCCGCCGTATTCCGCCGGAATGGCAAGCGCATTCCAGCCGTCCGCCACAAAACGCATGTAAGCCTCCTTGAAGCCCTTGGGCGTGGTTACCACGCCGTCCTTGAACTTGGCGCCTTCCTGATCGCCGGAAGCATTGAGCGGCGCAATCACATCGGCGGCAAACTTGCTGGCCGCGTCCAGCACCGAGTCCACCAGTTCCGGCGTGGCCTCGCTGTAGCCTGGGAAGCCGACCACACTTGCCAAGTCCGCGAGTTCGTTCAAGACAAACTGCATGTCGCGCAGAGGGGCGGAGTAGCTGGCCACATGGGCCTCCTTGGAAAGTGGATATTTCGGAGCGCAGGGTCATTTTCTGTCAAAAGCCGCGCCGGGGAAAGTCTACCTGACCCAGATCAGCGTTGTATCGCCTCAGCTGGACTATCTTTATCGATGCAACGAACACAGGACACAATATGCCCGCCACTAATGCCGAGATCGCCGAACTCTTCAAGCGCTTCGCGGATCTGCTGGAGATCGAGGATGCCAACCCGTTCCGGGTGCGTGCTTACCGCAACGCCGCACGTGTGGTGGCTGGCTATTCCCGCCGCATGACGGAGCTGCTGGCCGAGGGCCGTGATCTGGACGAGTTGCCGGGCATCGGCAAAGACCTGGCAGCCAAGGTTGAAGTCATTGTGCGCACCGGAAAGCTGCCGCCGCTGGAACAATTGCAAAAGCGCATACCGCGGGCCGTGAGCGACCTCCTGCACCTGCCGGGCCTTGGCCCGAAACGCGTCAAGCTGCTGTTTCGGGAACTGAACATCCGCGGTTTCGAGGATCTCAAACGTGCCGCCGGCAGCGGCAAGCTTGAGGGATTGCCGGGTTTCGGCGCCAAAACCGTGGCGCGCATTCTCGCCAGTCTCGAAACCCGGAGCGCCGGCCCGCAACGCTTCAAGCTCGCGGATGCCGAGCAGATCGCCGCACCATTGCTGGCGTATCTGCGCAAAACTCCCGGTGTGAAACGCGTGGAAATCGCCGGCAGCTACCGCCGCCGCCGCGATACCGTCGGCGATCTGGATATCGTGGTCACTGGCGGACGCGATTCGCCGGTGATGGCACGCTTCGTGAAGTACGACGCAGTTGCCATGGTGCTGTCAGAAGGCGCCACCCGCGCGGCGGTGCAACTGCGCAACGGCATGCAGGTGGATCTGCGGCTGCTGCCGGAAATCAGCTATGGCGCCGCGCTCTACTACTTCACCGGCTCCAAGGCCCACAACATCGCGGTGCGCAAAATCGCCGCGGCCAAAGGCCTCAAGATCAATGAGTACGGCGTGTATCGCGGAACCAAGCGCATCGCCGGACGCAGCGAGAAGGAGCTGTTTGCCGCCGTCGGCTTGCCGTACATTCCGCCGGAACTGCGTGAGGCCCGTGGCGAAATTGAAGCAGCGCGTGCCGGCAGGTTACCCAAACTCATCGAGCTGTCCGATATCCGTGGTGACTTGCATGCACATACCAAAGCCACCGATGGTCATGACACCCTGGCCGACATGGCCGGTACGGCGCGGGCGCGTGGCTATCAATATCTCGCCATCACCGACCATACACGCCATGTGACCGTGGCCCATGGCCTGAATGCAAAACAGTTGCTCGCCCAGGTGCGCGCTATTGATAAGCTCAATGTCAAGTTCAAAGACTTTCATATTCTCAAGGGAACGGAAGTGGACATTCTCGAGGACGGTTCGCTGGATCTGCCGGACTCTATCCTCAAGGAACTCGACATGGTGGTGGCGGCGGTGCATTACCAGCTTGACTTACCGGCAGCCAAACAGAGCGCGCGTATTCTAAAGGCCCTGGACAACCCATATGTGCACATACTCGCGCACCCCACCACACGGCTCATAAACGCGCGCGCGGAAATCTCTGTGGACATGGCTCAAATCTTTCGGGCCGCGGCCGCGGCCGGCGTGGCGCTGGAAATCAACGCCAATCCGAAACGCCTGGATCTGGACGACATCCATGCGCGCGCCGCCCACCAGGCGGGCTGCAAACTGGTGATCTCCACCGATGCCCACAGCATTGCGGGCCTCGCCGACATGCGTTTCGGTGTCGATCAGGCGCGGCGTGCGTGGCTGGAGACCGGCGACGTGCTCAACACTTTAGCGCACCGCCAGTTGCTGCAGGCTCTGGCGCGTTAGTCGCCTGAGGCAGCGGCGGCAGTCACCAGCTGGTGAAACAGCGAGGATTCCCGCTTGTAGAAACCCTCAGTGTGAAAGGAGTCCTCGAGTTTCAGGTATTCATAATCGAGATGATGGCACAGCTCGTGCAGGAAGGTACGCAGAAAACTCCTGAACGCCACCACCTGCTTGCGTTGCGCGGTGCGCATCCATAAGGTGATCTTGGCGACCTTGAGTTTGCCTTCCACGCCTTCATAAAAGCCGTGCAATTCGCCGTAATCATTGGAGGGCCTGGCGGCCATGACCTTGATCTGTACCGGCGGTGCCTTGAGTTGCAGTAACATGCCGGATGCCAGTTGCCTGCAGACCGTCTCCACCACGGCGCGCTTGTCCGTTCTGAGTGCCGCCGCCAGTTTCTCCGTCATCGGCCACAGCGGCAGGGGCTCCGGCAGCACGATGACTTCGATCTTGTCGCTGGCAAGATAGATGCGCTTGTTCTTGGCGCTCAAGCGGTTGTAATAGTTGAAGACCATAAGCCATTATGATAACCGCATGAATAAAAAACACCTGCTGCTACACGTGTGTGGCGGATTCGCTTTGGCAGGCGTGCTGTTCTTTTTCCTGGTAGCGGCAGTATTGCAATTCCTGCGGCCTGATTACAGCTTCATGGGAACGCCCCTGAGCTTCTATCTGCTTGGACCCCACAACGGCTGGCTGCATGCGGCCTTCTACGCACTCGCCGCCGCCATCGTACTGCTGGCCGTCGGCTGTTACCTCGGCGGCGCTCCACAGGCGCGCAGCGCCGCAACCCTGGTGCTGTTCATACTCGGCGCCGCCGGGGTGGTGGTGACGGCGCTCTCACCCACCGATATCAACGATCAACTGACCGTACACGGCACCATCCATGTATTGGCGGCGGCACTAGCCTTCATCGCCACCAGTTTCGGCATGCTTTTCCAGTCGTGGGGCTTGCGGCAGGATCCCGCCTGGCGGCCGCATTTCCGTCCGGCCCTGGAGCTGGCGGTGTTCGAGTTCATGGTGTTGTGGGTTTACGCCCTGGCCCACATCCCGGCCCGCGGCTTCATGGAAAAACTCACCATCGTGCTGATCCTGCTATGGCTCGGCCAGGCGGCATGCTGGCTGAGCGTGCCTCGCCGACAGTGATCGCCGTTATACTTTTCCATCCCACCCGGCAATCGCGCATCCCATGAGTCGCTGGCGTCCGCCGTCACCTAAATCCTCGCCCTATATCACCCAGGAAGGTTACCTGCGCCTCGCGCAAGAGCTGCAGGAACTATGGCGGCGCCGCAATGAAGTGGTGCAGGCCTTATCCGCGGCGGCGGCCGAGGGTGACCGTTCCGAGAACGCGGAATATATTTACCGGAAGAAACAATTGCGGGAGCTGGACCAGCGCATCGGCTACCTGCAAAAACGCATGCCCGTACTGCGCGTGACCTCCGGGCCGCCAGCGGATATGCGTCATGTGTACTTCGGCGCCTGGGTAACCATTGAGGACCAACACGGCCGGCAGACCCGATACCGCATCGTGGGAAGCGACGAGCTGGACCCGGCCAAGGGTTACATCAGTGTTGACTCACCACTGGCCTGCGCCCTGTTGAAACGCGCGCCGGAGGATGAGGTGCGCCTGTTGACGCCCGAAGGCGAAGTGCACTATTCCATTACTGCGGTGTATTACGCGCAGGAAGCAGGTGAATGAGATCAGGCATTGCCCGAGGGGGGCTTGAAACGCCGGCACCAGTCCCCACGTCAGCGGCAAACATCACCCAAAACCGAGATCCGTCATGCCCGAGGCCCTGCACATTGCCTGTCCGAACTGCGGAACCGTTAACCGAGTCCCCACTGTCCGGCTCGGCGGACACCCCAAGTGCGGTCAGTGCCGCGCACCATTGTTTGACGGCGTCCCGCGAGCCGTGTACGACGCGAATTTCGAGGCCCTGCTGCAGCACACCGATCTGCCGGTCATCGTGGACTGTTGGGCAGAATGGTGCGGACCCTGCAAGATGTTCGCACCGGTGTTTGAGCAGGCCGCCAGGGCCCTGGAGCCGGATTTCCGCCTGCTGAAGCTCGACACCGACGCCAACCCGCAGACCACCGCCAGGCTCAACATTCGCAGCATCCCCACACTCATAGCCTTTCGCAACGGGCGTGAAGCCGGACGGACTTCGGGCGCCATGTCACTGGCCGGATTTCTGCAGTGGGCGAAACAATTCGCCGGTTGATTGAAGTTTAATCAGCGCTTTCCGCGGAAAAGCTCTTGCAGTTCGTCCTTGGCCTGATCGGCCGCGCTGTGATCCGGGGCTTGCCAGGCGCCCACACGCGGCTGGAAGTATTCACAGAGATTGGCGCGCTGCTTGTCTTTGGGAGGGTCGGCGCGTTGCTCGCTGCAGCTTTCGGCCTTGCGCGGATCGAAGAAGCCGCAAAGGCGGCACACATGCAGTTCAGCGCGGCAGCCCAGACACTCGGAAATCCGCGACAAGGGCATGGGCACATCCTTGAGGGATGTACCGCATTTCCAGCAAACCAGGGCGGCGCCCATAGCGTTCACGCCCAGGCGGCTTTGGTGTCCGTGGGCGCGTGGTAGTAATCACTGTCTTCCGAAAACTGCTGGATCAGTTTCTTGAGTTCTGTCTGGCGCAATTCCGCGGTGGATACCGGCGCGCAGTCCTCGCACATGAGATCCTCACACGGCTGGCGTGAATACAACCAGTAATGTATGGCACCGGCCAACAAGCCGTCGGCGATATCCCACATATCCGCCTCGGGATGCTCATCCGCGAAACGATTGGCCAACTCCACAGCCTGCTGCGCGGCCGTGTCGAACAGGGAAATTTCAGTGTCCATAATCTTGAACCAGCCACATATAAAGAGGGCCGTATTCTACTCCCGGAGACGCAGCCGGCATAACTTCCGATGCGCGCAGGATCAGGCTGCCTGGGTCCGGTGCCGGTAATTCACCTGGCGCGCGGCCAGATATTCGCGGATGTATGCGAAGCATTCCGCATGCCGCCCCACATGCTCCGGTGGATGCACTCCCGGCTCGCGGAATTTGCCTTCCAGCAGCAGGTTGGCGGCGGCGGCACAGGTGAAGCCGGTGGTACGCGCCATGGAGGAGAAACCGGTCACAGGATCGTACTCATCATGCAAATCCCATACATGCCGCAAGCGCTTGCCGTGCTCCTGGCCCTCGACTGTCACGCGCATGACCGTGAATTCCGGTTCGCCCGGCTCCAGTTTCCATTGATCCAGGAGCAATTTAGCGGATAAATCCAGCGGCCGCACTTCGGCGCCGTTGATCTCGACCGCGCCTTCGGCAAAAAAGCCCGCCTGTTTAAGCGCCTCGATGAGCGCCACATGACCCGGATAGCGCAGTGTCTTCTCGACCATCTCCGGGATATGCGCCATGGTCTTGAGCAGCGAACGCAAGCCATCGGTATTGAAGGCCTCGAGTGTGCCGACGCCTTCGAATTCCAGCATTTCCCGTTCCGTGAGTGCCGGCAATGTCAGCACCCGTCCGCCGCGCTGCAGGCGCGCCGGACGGGTGTATTCCTCGATCACATCAATGGGTGAAAACGGCGCCTTGTAAAAGAACGGCGGTTTGGGATGCTGCGGCAATCCGCCTACCAGGCACTCGAAACGCGACACCTGCATCTGTGCGTCGTGATGGCCGAGGATGAGATTGTCCATGCCGGGAGCAACGCCCATATCGACCAGCGCCGTAACACCCCTGAGTTTGGCAAGCGCATCCAGTTCCAGGGCATCTTCAGGAAAGAAGGAAATATCAGCGACCTGTTTGCCGGCCTGCAACAGCGTCTTGAGAGTGCGATAACCCATGAACCCCGGCACCGCGCACACCACCAGGGCGAACGGTTGCACGCAGGCGGCAAGCGCTTGCGCATCACCGATATCCAGGCGCCGGGTATTGATGCCCTGCTTCGCCAACCGCGCCAGTACCGTGTCGCTTGCATCCACCGAGGTGACATCATGTTGTCGCGCCAGATCCTGGGCGATCACACCGCCCACCATGCCGGCGCCGAGTACACAGATGCTCATACAGGTTTTCTCTTTAAGTTATATCCGTTGGGACAAGCGCCCATCTTGGTGCAAGACAGCAGGCGGTTGCAAACCGGTTACCGATAAACCCCGCATTTCTGCTAACCTAAGACAGCTGCCAACCATTCAGAGTATCCGGACCTATATCCATGGCCAACGAAACCAAAGACCTCGACATACAAATGCATCCGGAACAGCTCTATCAGGAGGAGGTGTTCACCGACCGCAGCGTCGGCACCATCCAGCGGCTCACGCCAGTGACGCGCGACGGCGGTCCCGATCAGACCCGGCCGGTCATCTACACCGGACAGACCCAGATCCTGACGCCCATGGGTACCCTGCCCATCAGCTTTGAGATCGAAGCCAAATCGCTCAAGGAAGCAGCGGACAAATTCGGCGACGGTGCCAAAACCGCCATCGAACAGACCATGAAGCGGCTGGAGGAATTGCGCCGCGAGGCCGCTTCCTCCATCGTTATCCCCGGCGGTGGTGTCGGCGCCCCTGGCGCCATCCCCGGCGGCGGAAAAATACGGATACCGTAGCTTTCTGTGCTGTCGTTCCCGCAGCCGCGGGCCTCCCTGCTCACGGTTACTCTTCGGGAACCGCTGCTGCTGCGAGCAGGCCATCCGCCAAATGCCCGATCCGGCGCCGTGCACGCATGGAGAAAATAGCGGTCTCGAAGCAGAGTCAGTTTTCAGGGTGTTGACGCATAGCGCCAGACTACGCTCCGCTGGAAACAGGAAATTTCTTATTGATTCGCCTTAGATTCGCCTTACCGGCGAAAACCGGTACCCGCAATGCCGGTTAGTCCGGATTTCCGCCCCGTCCGCGCGCCGGCAGATGCTTCGCAGGCATGACAGGAAAGTAATTTCTCAGGACTTTCCTGGTATTGGATCGAGCGCGGAACCTTTCGGAATAAAGTCTGCTGCACAGGCTGTACGGCAATTCGCGCGAAGCATGCTGGCCATCAATTCAAGGCCGATGCGTATGCGTGATTCCTCGAGATCACGGCTGCCAGGTAGCATGGCTATCGCCCCGGGCCATCGCCATTATCTCCACCGTCTTCGTTGTCTCCACCGTTAAAGTCGTCCTCACCACCACCAAAATATAAGCCGCCTATGCCGTAGGCTCCTGGCCCCCAGCCGTAGTTCCAGGGTGAGTAGCCGTCATTCCATCCATAACCGAAATGTGTCTGCGCCTCGGGTCGGTACATGCCGGAGCGGCTGGGTACAACAGCACAACCCGCCAACGCCAGAAACAGCAACACTGCTAGCCCACGTAATGCATGCAAGGTTTTTGTCTGCATTCTGTTCATAAAGCACCTGCCTAAGATTGAATCTACTTTGTGATGACAGGATTCACTCTACTCTGCAGTGGTGGCGGCTACCGAAGGTGAACGACATTTAATACCCGGTTCATGCTGTTGTCAGCGGGTCGCTTCGACAGTGGCCATGCCTGCCGTTGGTCAATATGCGTGTGACGGCGGGCGGTGGATTCCGGGTCCGTGTCGCCAAGCCATGATGCAAGGCCTGGCTTCCAGCCGCCCTTGGAAGTGGTGCGCGCATTGCCTATACTCAGATACGAAGTTCGCTTGAGCGAACAGAGCAGCTGGCTGAGTGCCGGTAACCCATCAACCTCAACCGTGGGAGTTAAACACATGAGCAAAGGTATGGATCGGAAGAAAGAGACCAGGAAAAAACCTGCCAAGAGCATGAAGGAAAAACGCGCCGAGAAAAAAGCCAAGAGAGAGGCCCGGGGTTTTTAATTCTCTGATATCTGAATCTGCAGAACTATATCGGCGCAGATTCGGCGGTTGAGATTCCCCTCAGCGGTACAAATTCTGGATTTCTTCCAGCGCGGCGTTATCGGGGCAGAGTTCCGCATACGCGAGATCCCGCAGCGCATCACTGACGGTGTTGCTGATGTCGTGCATCTCACGCTGATCCTCATCGATGTACAGTAAGCCGGTGACGATCTCGCCGCGTTTCTGGTGTTCATGCAGATAGCTGTAGGCTTGGGCGCGGTTGGTGGGATTGTAATCCTTGGAGACTTTGCGCAGCACCACGGTGCTGCCG